>JAEENR010000169.1 GCA_016283885.1 Verrucomicrobiota bacterium | reverse complement strand
GGCTAAAAGCTCCCGTGCTGTCCGCTGAATGATCTCCACCGGCACGTGAGGCTCCACAGGTTTGAAATAAACCTTCGATAACACGCCGCAAATTTACCTTATCCCGCTAGTTTTTAACAGTTTCTTTTTCTTTTTGGATGCGTGCCTGATAGGCGGCTTCCGTTTCGGGGTACAGATCCTTATTCTCTGTATTTCCCATTATCACGTCATAGCTCTTAACCAGTTCCATATTCATAGAAACTCGTACCCTATCAATTTCTTTTGTCTCTGTGTTGAATTCTACTGTTACATAATAATACGGTTCTCCCGGTTGCGCATCCCAGCTGATTGAGACACGGGGTATTTCCTTTTTTATCCTGCCACCGGGCTCGAAGGGACCAATTTTTTCACTGGGACGTTCTCTGTCTTTCAACAATTCTCCGAATCCTAAACGTCCGGCAATATCTTTGCTGTATTCAATGATCTCAGCTTCTGTCATTTTGTTGGTTCCATAAAAATCCGCAAAATTGTCCCAATTCCATTCTAACGG
This sequence comes from Verrucomicrobiota bacterium, assembly GCA_016283885.1. Classification (GTDB taxonomy): domain Bacteria; phylum Verrucomicrobiota; class Verrucomicrobiia; order Limisphaerales; family UBA1412; genus UBA1412. Next base: position 6,503 of record JAEENR010000169.1, on the reverse strand, counting down.
AAAAAGAAAATCAGGAGAAAACGCGTCCAGTTCATATCTTTTTCCGGGTCCTTCTCCATCTATACATAATTGCCAGCCGTTCTTTAGGAAAAGTCTCCCTCCGATATAGCCATATTGGCTAACTTTGAATCCTTCCACCTGATCTTCTGTAATGGGCAATTCTATAGGCAGTTTCAATTTTTTTGCCATATCCGTTGCTCTCGGCAGCATTATCTTCAAGACCGCGTTGGAATAGGTTTCCGTCACATGGATCCTTTGCCCAATAATAGGATATCTTTTTCCGAAAATACGTTGTTTATATTCCGTTTCGGTTTCCGGCTTTTCTGCCAGTTTCAAAGGAAGTCCTTCCGGAATTTGATAAGAGAAATGTTTTGCCAGGTTTTGAATGGTTGGTTTCACCCAAAAGCTGACTATCTGTTTCTTATCGGTATTGATCTCAACCTCAAAATAATTTCCAGCAGACTTATCTCGATCACTGTGACTTCCACCACCCAAGTATATTGCTTTATAATTATCCCAGCTTCCGCCCAGGTTTTCTCCCCACGAGACTTTCGCGTAAGGAACCTGACCATCCTTCACATCAAAAGGCCCCTCGATTTTTGGTTCTCCTTCCATTGTAAACAGAACATCGCTATAGCCTGTTTTGCACAACCGCTCTTTCAGCTGGCGAGCCATATCAATGATCTCTTCCCGACTCATCCGATTCTGTCCCATAAAGGCTGAGACATTTTCCGTATAGACGCTCGTATTCTCTCTGTAAAAACGTTTACTAAAAGTGCTTTCATAAAACAAGCTGGAGGGTGAATAATACAGATAGAATAGGCCGCAAGGATTCATCAAAAGACAGGATCCATCTGTAAAACCGGTCGTCACTTCCGGGCTGGCTTGAAAAATTGATATCCACTTTATCTGTTTCGCGGAGAATGGCTGAGGCACCGGCAGTTCGAGCTGTTGGACTGCCTCTGCCAGCCGGGGCAAAAGTGCCTGATAAACAGCATTGGAATAAGCCGGTGTAATATGAAGCGGTTCTTGATAGATATGTGGACTCCATGTTTTCTGCTGCTCTGGTGTATCCACAGCAAATATGTTCACTACTAAAAGTACCGTGAAAACACAAAGTAATATCTTTTTCATAGTCATATTCCCCAATCTAATTCCATTTTTATGACCCGTTCAGTTTGACATCAAACCATAAAATCGTCAACAGCATTGTAGAAAATATTTCTTTTATAAGAAGTTTTAACAATATCGTGATTAGAAAAACAAATTCTCCGGAGTGAATCATTCTTCGGGATTTACAGTGGATGTGCTCTATTGTACCGTCGGGACTGAGACAACCGGATCGACTGTCTACAGGGTTTTACAAAGAAGACGCGAGGATCTCGCGTCTCTATATAAACTATTGTTATTAAATTATTTATCTGTTCTAATCTGTGTGTATCTGTGGTTCTTTTAAGCCCATCACCGCACTTGGTTGACCAGGTCGAACACCGGCAGGAACATCGCCAGGACCATGCCGCCGATCATCACTCCCAGGAAGATGATCAGGAGCGGTTCGATCAGCGAGGTCAATCCGGAAAGAGTGTGTTCCAGCTCGTCATCCATGTAGTCGGCGATCTTCTCCAGCATGGTATCCACCGCGCCGCCCTGTTCACCGGCCATCACCATCCGCAGGATGATCCGCGGGAAAATGGGATACTGCGACATGGCACCCGACAAGGTTTCACCCTGCTCTATCTTGACGGCGATCTCCTTGAGAGCGTCTTCCATCTTGAGATTACCCACGGAAATGGCCACCACGTTCAAGGTCTCCAGGATGGGCACCCCGGAATGCAGCAGCGAAGCCGTTGTCCGCGCGAACCGGGTCAGAGCCAGCTTGTGGAAGATCGGCCCCACGATGGGGAGTTTCAATTTCTGCGCGTCCCACCAGGCACGGCCGCCGGGTGTCCTCACAAAAAGAAACGACCCTGCCACCACACCGAACACCGCCAGCGATATCCAGAGCAGATTGGCCTTGAGCGTGTCCGCGATGGAGATCACCAGCTGGGTAAAAGCCGGCAGACTGGCTCCCTGTTCTTTGAATATCTGGCTGAAGGTGGGCACGACCTGCACCATCAGGAAACAGGTCACGGCGATCGCTACCACGGTGACCACCGAAGGATACATCAGCGCGCCGCGGACTTTAGACTGGATCTTCTGGGTCCGTTCGGAATGGGTCGCCAGACGCGACAGTATCTCCGGCAGAATACCGCCGCGCTCGCCCGCGTTGACCATATTGATATAAAGCCGGTCGAACACATCCGGGTGCCGCTGGAGCGCGCCGGACAGGCTCTCGCCCGTATCGATCTGCTGGATCAGGTCGCGGATGACTTTACCGAGCTTCTGACTGCCGGTCTGATCGGCCAGCGTCTGCAATGCCTGGGTGATCGTCAGCCCGGCATCCAGCATACTGGAAAGCTGGCGCGTGAAAGCCGCCAGATCTATCAGTTTGACACCGCGATGGGAACCGCTCCCGGCGGAAGCCCTGTCTCTTTCGCTTATCTTCAGGACAAAGAGATTGCGTCCGCGCAGAGCCACCACGGCTGTCTGCTCGCTGGAGGCATCTATCGTGCCTTCCACCTCTCGTCCCGTCCCGGCTTCACGGGCTTGATAACTGAAAACAGGCATTCGGTTTGAGCTGGACACCCTGACCCGCGGAAAGGTCCCGCGGTCAGTCGTCGTTCTAAACTTAAAAAACTAAATATGCTTCGAGTCGTTCTCGTCTTTGACCGTGTAGCCGCTTTCCTGACGCTGGAAATTGACCGCATTCTTCTTCAGGTAAGCCTGAAATACATCATCTGCGCTCATCCCCAGCACCTGCGCGGCACTGATCAGAAAATGGAAAATATCCACCACTTCCACACGGGCATTCTGTTCATCGAACTTCTGATACTTGGCCCACCATTTCCAGGGAACACTGTCCGTCAGTTCCGAGATCTCCTGGGTCATCGCTCTGCAATAGTTCAGCAGCCACTGTGTCTTTTCCTTCTCATCCATGGCATCGGTATTGACCCCGATCCTTTGGTTGAGGGCACGCTGCATTCTGAACATTTCTCTGAGTTGATCTAACTGCTCCATACGGCCTTATTTTCTTGCATCCAGCCTCAGCCAGCAAGGCTTTTTTTGCCGGACAGACACCGGATCACCGGAGAAACTTGGCATAATCCGTCACCAAAAGCCGGTAAGGTTCCTCATCCTCTATGATTTCCGGATACCGTGGCAGCTTCTCGTAGAACACATTATCCGTATGATCATCATTCACGGCAGAAACCTCGCCGATCATCACCTGACCGAAACCTTTTTCCCCGTAGAAAGAGTGATACACCCCCACCGGAAGCGTCAAACTGGCACCCGATGGCAGAGAAAACGGCTTGCCGGCCGGCACCGTCATTTTCACACCATCGCTCCAGACCGTCACCGGATCCTGCTTCAGCCCGTCATTGGGATCGCTGTTATAAAGCTCGAACACCAGACGGCCTCCGCCGCGGTTGATGATATCCTCCGTCTTGGAACGGTGATAATGCAGCGGTGTCACCTGGGCTTCTTTGGAGATCATGATCTTCTCCGCGTAGGGCTTCTTGTACAACCGGCTGCCCAGCTTGCCATTGCGGATCGTGAACAGGAACAATCCCTTTTCCAGGTATCGGCCCTCGCCGTAATCGGTCACGTCCCAGCCCAACTCGCAGTCCAGAATCTCGGCGATCTCTTCCCGCTTGCGGGACTGAAAATCTTTCAGGCTCCAGTTGGCAAAAGGAGGTAAAACAAAATGATTCTGGGCGAAAAAGGATTCCGCCTCACGGATATATTGATTGATTTCAGAGCGTTTCATCGTATTTCTCAGGAAGGTCCGCCCGCGGGACCCTCTTCATTCACGCACAGTATGAACCATCTGGGGAAATAGTCAACCGCATATCCGGGACTTTCCGCCCTGCAAAAAATGAGATAAGAAATTGATTTTTAATAATTTTACCATCTTTAAGATTTTAATTTAATATCGACACACGCCTCAAAGAATGATAAAAATGAGGCGAAGCGCACGCTGAAGTGCGTCGCATTTTGAATTTTTATGGCAAACAAAATTGTATTTGATCCCGTCAACGCTCCTGATTTCCTCCCTGTGGAACAACTTAGAGAGCTTCAGTTGACCCGCCTGCAGCAAACCGTGCTCCGGGCTTACGAACGGGTTCCCTTCTTCCGCGCGAAAATGGAAGAAAGAAACCTCACTCCCAATGATATACAGAAACTGGAAGATATCGCGAAACTGCCTTTTTCTATTAAAAAAGATCTGCGCGACACCTACCCGTTTGGTTTGTTTGCCAGTCCCATGAATGAAGTCGTGCGCGTTCACGCCTCCAGCGGAACCACCGGCAAGCCCATCGTGGTGGGCTACACCAAAGAAGACCTGAAAGTCTGGGAAGAAGTCCTCGTCCGCGGCATGAAATCCGTGGGAATGACCTCCAATGACATCGTCCAGGTTTCTTACGGATACGGCCTGTTCACGGGCGGTCTGGGCGCTCACTACGGTGCGGAAGCCCTGGGCGCGACCGTGGTCCCGGCCTCCGGCGGCAATACTCACCGCCAGATCATGCTGATGAAAGACTTCGGCGTGACCACTATCTGCTGTACTCCCAGCTACTTCATCCACCTGATCGACCAGGCACAGTCCATGGGCATCGACATGAAGAGCCTCTCCCTGAAATACGGCATCTTCGGCGCGGAACCCTGGACTCAGGAAATGCGCAAATACATCGAAGCCAATACAAATATCAAGGCAATAGATATTTACGGTCTGTCCGAGATCGTCGGGCCGGGCGTGGCGATGGAATGTATCCACCAGGCCGGACCCCACATCTTTGAAGACTACTTCTATCCGGAGATCATTGACCCGGATACCGGCGAAGTCCTGCCCGAAGGCGAACAAGGCGAGCTGGTCCTGACCACTCTGAGCAAAGCCGCCATGCCGATGATCCGCTACCGTACACGCGACCTGACCTCGCTGACCACGGAACGCTGCGCCTGCGGACGCACCCTGCGCCGCATCAGACGCATCAGCACACGCAGTGACGATATGTTCATCATCCGCGGTGTCAACGTCTTCCCGACACAGATCGAGACCGCTCTGCTTTCCATCGAAGGCACTCTGCCGCACTATCAGATCGTTCTGCGCAGAGAGCACAATCTCGACACACTGGAAGTCCAGGTCGAGATCAACGACAAGCTCATCGGTGACACCGTCAGCGAAGTCACCGCACTGGAAAAACGCATCAGCCGCAGCGTCGAACAGATCATCGGCATCCGTGCCATCATCAAACTGGTCCAGCCCGACACCCTGCAGCGCAGCGAAGGCAAGATCAAGCGGGTCTGCGATCTGCGTGATCCTCACAAGATATCCTAACCGAAACCCCTAACTGGTAATTTGATATGAAATTAAAACAACTTTCCATCATGATCCCGAACCAGCCCGGAGCCCTGGTCCGTATTTGTGAAATCCTCCAGAAAGCCCAGATCAATATCTCCACGCTGACCCTGGCCGACACTGCCGATTTCGGCATCCTGCGCCTGATCATCAAGGACTGGGAAGCGGCCAAGAATGCCCTGGAATCCAACGCTCTGGTGGTGAAAGTCAGCGATGTGCTGGCCATCTCCATCCCGAATGAACCCGGCGGGCTGCTGGGCATTCTGAATACATTGAACTCCAACAAGATCAATGTGGAATACATGTACGGGTTCTCACTGGCTACCGGCAAGCAAAGCGTTCAGATCTTCCGTCTGAACGATCCCGATCACGCCATTGATATCCTGAACAAAGCCCACATTTGTGTGCTGGGTTCCGGCGAACTTTTTGGAAATTAACAGAAATGACGACATTAACAACAATGACGACACCATCCGCAACCTCCTCTCCGGAACAGCCGGCTTTGAACTACCGCATCGGTGATGAACGCGTTATCCGCGTGACTCAGGATGCCGCGGACAAAGTCCATTCCCTGCTCAAACGCCAGGGACGCCCGGAAGGTGTTCTGCGGATAGCCGTCATCGGCGGCGGATGCTCCGGCCTGCAGTACAAAATAGACCTGCAGGACGAACCCGCCGCCCGTGATATCCTGGTCATCAGTAAAGATACCAAAGTCGTCATCGACCCCAAAAGCGTCCTCTACGTCTCCGGCTCGGAACTGGACTACGTGGACGCGCTTCAGGGGGCCGGGTTCAAAGTCCATAATCCCCACGCCACGACCACGTGCGCCTGCGGAGAAAGCTTTAGCGCATAAAACATATACAGAATACAACAAAACACTGAGAAACATAAACTGGAGATTGTTATTAAATGAAATATAAACGAATTTTGCTGAAACTCAGTGGTGAGGCTCTGGGCGGCGCTGCCGGCTCCGGAATATCCACCGAAGCCATCCAAAACGCTGCGGACGAGATCCTCGCGGCTCACAAACTGGGAGTCCAGGGAGCCG
>JAEENR010000168.1 GCA_016283885.1 Verrucomicrobiota bacterium | reverse complement strand
TTGGACATTTCCACCTGAGCCTGTTTGATCTTGACTTTGGCCTTTCCCTTCACCACAGCCGGGAAAGTCATTCCGGCCAGAATGGCGATAATGGCGATCACTACCAAAAGTTCGATCAGCGTAAAAGCTTCATTTCTAGTTGTTTTTATATTCATATATTAAAATCAGTTTAAATAGTCTCTTCTCAGTTCGGGTTTCATCCCGTTCCAGTTCCCGATCACATAATATTCCACATAACGGCGGCCGTTTTCATCCTGCTGCACACTGTTCTGACGAGCCAGCTGGAACTCCGCCCATAAATCGAATTTACCGGGATTATTCGTTGGATCCGAGGAATTATAGTGCCACGGATTGTTCATTTCCATCTTGCGCCAGCCCTTGCCGCGGGATTCCAGCTCCTGACGGTAAAGCGGTGCCTGCACCGGAACTCGGAAAATATCAAATGTCACCGTGCGGTTGACATTGGTGATCTTTCCCAGCTTGCTGCTGCTGTAATTATTCAGGAAATTGCGTACCTTGGAAGGCTTCTCCGACGCGTTCAATATCCCGTCGGCGGCACCGCCAAACAGCGGTCTCATCTCCGCCGCGGTCAGCAGATGCAGACTGCCATTCGGTGTGCGGGAATGAGGAGAGGAAAAAGCCATATTTGTAACGATGCAGCCCGTCAGTTCCAGAACCAGCTGGTTCGTGGCGGATGAACCGGGGATCCGGTTTCCGTTGGGGTACTTCAGCTGATTATCCGGCGGATAGACCTTATATTTATCCTTATAGAACTCGATCGCGGTCACCAGGTGCGACAGCTCGCCCTGTATGCGGGCAACACGCATCTTGTTGGTGGCCAGCCCGGAAAGTCCCAAAATCATCCCTGCGAGGATGCCGATCAGTGCGATCACAGTCAGCAATTCAATCATCGTAAAGCCGACAGTCTGCCTGGCAGAGGCGATCCCGGTCTGCTTTTCCAATTTACTGTATATCTTACTGCTAAACACTTTAACTTTCTTCAGATAAATATGTTACTTCAATACTTCCGGCTCATTTTCAAAGCCTTGCCTGATACTCGCAACTTTCATGCCAAATCGTAAAACGTATTTCCACATTGACCGTTTGGCTCAGTTCCGGGCACCCGGCCGCGGTCTTTCTAATCTCCGCCTGTACCTTCACTGCCCATACCATCCATCAAAGCGATCAGAGGCATGAACATAGCGATAACGATACTACCAACGATCACAGCCAGGAACACGATCATCACCGGTTCCAGCAAAGAAGTCATAGCCGCCACGGCGTTATCCACTTCTTCATCGTAATTGTCAGCGATCTTCATCAACATCTCAGGCAGCGCGCCTGTCTGCTCACCTACGTCCACCATGGAGATCACCATCGGCGGAAAGATCTTAGATGCTTCCAGAGGTGCCGTGATCGTCTCACCTTCCTTCACGCTTTCGTGAATATCACGTACCGCGTTGGCCACGATCACATTACCGGAAGTCTCGCGCACGATCGTCAGAGACTGCAGGATTGGCACACCGGAATTGACCAGCGTACCCAGTGTACGGGTGAAACGCGCGATGGCTACCTTGCTGATCACCGGCCCAAACACCGGCACGATCAGCTTGAATTTATCAAACATCAAACGGCCGGTCTTGGTCTTGACCAGCAGTCTGAAAATAATAAAGCACACAAAAACGGTTGCGCAAGTTTCTATAAAGTGATGCTGGATCGTTTCGGAAACACTCAGAACGAACTCCGTAAATGCCGGCAATCCTTGGCCTTGGACCAGGTCAGAGAAGATTTCCTTGAATTTCGGGATGACGACCACCATCAAAACGCCCATGATGACCACAGCCACGATCAGCACTGCCACCGGATAGAACATAGCGGCAACGACTTTGCCTTTGATCTTCTGTGCTTTCTCCATGAACTCCGCCAAACGCAGCAGCACGACTTCCAGCACACCGCCCATCTCACCGGCTTTCACCATGGAAATGAACAGCTTGTTGAAAACTTTGGGATGCATGGCCAGCGCTTCGGAGAAGGTACCGCCGCCTTCGACCGCTATACCTATCTTCTGGATGGTCTCTTTCAGGGTCGGATTCTTCTCCTGTCTTTCCAAGACACGCAGACCGCGCAGCAGCGGCAGACCGGCATCGATCAGCGTTGCCAGCTGGCGTGTGAATGTACAAAGCACTTTGGAACCAACGCCGCCCAGACCGGGGATCTTATGGAAAGGAATATTGATTTCCTTCTTAGCACCCTTGCCGCCGCCTTTGGCCGCCGCTTTGCCTTTGCCTTTTTTGGCTCCTTTGCCCTTGGCCGCGGCTGCTTGTTGAGCTTCCACGACCTTGGTCGGGAACAACTTCATTTCCTGCAGGCGCGCCAACGCTTCACCTTGGTTCTTCGCGTCCAGACTGCCCTTGGTCTCCTTGCCTTGGGCATCCATCGCGATATAATTAAACTTGGGCATAACTCAAATGTTAAAACGCGGATCGCCATGGCTTTTTTCCAAAGCGACCCAATTCTTTCATTAGGTATATTTTAATACTTCTTCTATGGTTACTTCACCATCAAAAATTCCACGGATACCGTCCCTGCGCAGCGTGGTCATTCCGTCTTCGATCGCCTTGTCGCGCAGCACCGCCGTCGGCACACGATCATTGATCATCGCGCGGATCGGATCATTCACGACCAGCAGCTCGTAAATGCCTTTTCGTCCCTTATATCCCGTATCATTACAGGATGGACACCCGCGGCCGTAGCAGAAAGTCCGGTCTCCCACTTCCTCCGGGGTCAGTCCCAGCATGGAGAGCTGATTCTCCGTCGGCTCAAAGGACATCTTGCACTTCTTGCAAATCGTACGCACCAGACGTTGCGCCAGCACCGCCAGCAGTGTGGACGAGATCAGGAACGGTTCCGCTCCGATATCCACCATACGAACGACCGCGCTGGGCGCGTCATTCGTGTGCAGTGTGGTCAGCACTAAGTGACCTGTCAGAGATGCCTGGATCGCGATCTGTGTCGTCTCCAGGTCACGCATTTCTCCGACCATCACGATGTCCGGGTCCTGACGCAGGAAGGCGCGCAGCGCGCTGCTGAAGGTCATACCCACGGACTCATGGACGGGCACCTGCATAATGCCTTCGATATCATACTCAACCGGATCCTCTACCGTCAACAGCTTAGAAGAGGGATCATTGATCCGGTTCAGAGCGGAGTAAAGTGTCGTCGTCTTGCCGGAACCTGTTGGGCCGGTGACGATAATAATGCCGTTAGGCTGTGTGATGATCTCGCCGAAACGCTCCAGCACGTGCGTGGGCATTCCCAGCTTTTCCAGTTCCAGCTTCTGCGCGCTTCTATCCAGCACACGAAGCACCACGGATTCACCGAATTGCGTGGGAAGGCAGGAAATACGAAGATCGATCGGCTTGCCCGCGATCGTCATACTGATACGACCGTCCTGAGGCAGACGACGCTCGGAAATATCCAGATTGGCGATGATCTTCAAACGCGAGATCACCGGCAGCGCCAAATGCTTGGGCGGCGGCGCCATTTCATAGAGGGCACCGTCCACACGGTAACGGATCTTGAAAGCGTCCTCGAACGGCTCAAAGTGAATGTCGGAAGCGCGGTCCTGCACGGCCTGCTGGAGGACCAGATTGACGAACTTGACGATCGGCGTGTCATTGGCCAGATCGGTCAGATCATCCCCTCCCAGCTCCATATCCGCCAGATCCGCCTCGTAACTTTCCGAATCCAATCCCAGCTCTTTCAGCACATCGCCCATCGAGTCGGCCACTTCATTGCCGCCTCCACCGCCGTAATACTGCTGGATAGCCGCTTCGACCTGAGCCGGATCCGCCACAACGACAATGATCTCCTTGCCGATCGCGAAACCGATCTCATCCACCGCCGCAGGATTGAACGGATCTTCAAAGGCCACCTGCAGCACTGTTCCAAACAGCTCCACCGGAACACACCGGTAGGAATTGGCGGTCTCAGCCGGCATCGCGGCGATCGTTTCTGCCGGGATCGTTCCCATAGATTCCAGATCGACCACCTGGGTCGCCAGATTATCCGCCATCGTCTGGAGCAGCAGCTGGCGGTCCACCAGTCCCATCTCCACAATGATGTCGAAAACGCGTTTACCCGTGCGGTCGGCTTCCTGGATGACCTGATCTATCTGGAGATCATCCAAATAAGAATTATCTCTTAAAAGAATCAGCAGCGGAAAGTTAGATATATCGCTCATCTGTCAAAATTTACTGTGCGTTCTTCATGGCGCGGATAGCGTCCAGTTCCTGGATCTTGATCATCGCGGTCGCCGGATCCTGAGCTTTGGTGATGACTTCTTCCTGCGAGATCAAACCCTGGTCATACTTCTCCAGCAGACAGGCATCCAGCGCCACCATACCGTATTTCGCACCCGTTTGGATGTCGGAACCGATACGGAATGTCTTATTGTCACGGATCAGAGCGCCGATAGAAGGCGTATTGACCATGATCTCGAACACGGCCACACGGCCGGGCTTGTCGCACCGGGGGATCAGCAGCTGTGAAATAACCGCCTGAAGCACAGTGGAAAGCTGGATTCGGATCTGCTCCTGCTGTGTCACCGGGAAGGCGTTCACGATACGGTCGATCGTCTTGGCCGCGCCCGTGGTATGCAGAGTTCCAAAGACCAAGTGACCTGTTTCGGCCGCGGCGATAGCCGCTTCCATAGTTTCAAGGTCACGCAGCTCACCGACCAGGATGATATCCGGATCCTGACGCAAGGCGCGGCGCAGAGCTTCCGCGAAACTCGGCACGTCCACGTGGACCTCACGCTGAGTCACGACCGCCTGTTTGTGATGGTGATAGTATTCGATCGGGTCTTCCACCGTAATGATGTGAGCCTCATCACGTTCGATATTGATCACATCGATCATCGAAGCCAGCGTGGTGGACTTGCCGGAACCGGTCGGCCCCGTCACCAGCACCAGACCTCTGGGCTTGTAAAGAAGTTCGCGCACGGATGCCGGCAGACCGATCTGCTCCATAGTCAGCAGTTTATTGGGGATCTGACGAAGCACCATGGCAAAGTTGCCGCGTTCCTTGAACACACTGACACGGAAACGCGCCATCTCGCCGAATGCGAAACCAAAGTCGGCACCGCCCTGCTCACGAACGGCTTGAATATGATCTTCAGAGGTGATACTGCGCGACAGTTCCTCTGTATCTTCCGGAGACAGCGGCGGACCATCCACACGGTTCAGACGACCGTGTACACGGATGACCGGCGGGATCCCCACACGCAAGTGCAAGTCAGACGCTCCCTCGGAGACTGTCAACTGCAGCAAATCAGACATTGAATACATATTCTTCTAACCTATCTTCTAAAATTTTTAATTCGTATTCTTGTTATAAATTCTCTTTTTACTGTTCAAAATCACTGACCGTCGTCTGGATGACCTCTTCGGCGGAAGTCATTCCGGCCAGGATCTTTCTAATGCCGTCCTCACGCAGGGTCCTCATGCCCAGCTCGCGCGCCTTCTGGCGCAGCACCGACGCAGACAGTTTTTGATAAATCAGCTTGCGGGCCTCATCCCCCACCTGGAAGATCTCAAAGATGCCCAGACGGCCGCGGTATCCATTCTTGCAGTTCGGACACCCTTTGCCCAGCATGACGTTGCCGGCTTTTTCCGTGGCCTCGTCAATACCCAGTACCGTCCTCTCGTGTTCGGTCAGACTGGCCGGGGCTCCGCACTTCTTGCAGATCTTACGCACAAGACGCTGTGCCATGAACGCACGCGCAGAAGTCGCGATCAAGAAGGGCTTTACGCCGATATCGATCAAACGGGTCACGGCGCTGGGCGCGTCATTCGTGTGCAGTGTGGAGAATACCAAGTGACCTGTCAGGGAGGCATTGATCGCGATGGAGGCTGTCTCCAGGTCACGAATTTCACCCACCATGATGATGTTCGGCGCCTGACGCAGGATCGCTCTCAGCGCAGCACTGAAACTCAACCCTACCGCGTCATTGACATGCACCTGATTGATACCGCTCAGCACGTATTCCACCGGATCTTCCACCGTGATGATCTTGCGGTCGGGGCGGTTGATGTAGTTCAAACAGGCGTAAAGGGTTGTCGTCTTGCCGGAACCGGTCGGTCCCGTCACCAGCAGGATGCCGTCGGGCAAACTGATCAAATGCTCGAACACCTGCTGATCGTCTGTCAAAAATCCTAACTCGGCCAGACCCAGTTTGATGCCTTCCTTATCCAAGATACGCATGACGATGCTCTCGCCGTGCGTCGTGGGCAGACAGGAAACACGAAAGTCCAGCGACTTGCCGCCGATGTTCATCTGGATACGGCCGTCCTGCGGGATGCGCTTCTCCGAAATGGACATATTGGACTGGATCTTCAAACGGGTGATCACCGAAGACTGCAAACGCTTCGGCGGGCCTTTCACTTCGTGCAGGTTACCATCGATGCGGTACCTCACGCGGAACGTCTTGGCCATCGGTTCCAGATGGATATCAGACGCGCGCGACTTGAACGCGTCCACGATGATGCTGTTCACCAGCTTGATGATCGGCGCGTCAGCGTCCACCGTCGAACCGTCATCAGCCGCCGCCAGAATACCGCCGGGACCTTCCAGATCCACCTCACCTTCAGTGATTTCCTGGATCATCTTGCCCAGCGAGTTATCATTGGAACCGTAGTAGTTCTCGATCGTTTCCTCGATCTCCTGCGGCAGTGCCACACGCACTTCCACCTCCGTGTTCAGCAGCATGCGCAGACTGTCGATCGCCTCCAGATCCGAGGGATCCGCCACGGCCACGATCACGCCGCCGCCTTCGGTCTTGCCAATGGGAACTACATTGTATTTTTTAGCTAAATGTCTGGGTACCAGAGAAATAATATCATCTGACAAGCGCATTCCCGTCAACTCCACCAGCTCCGTTCCGTAGTAGGTGGCCATGGCTCTTGTCACATCTATCGGCTGCAAAACACCTTGCTGCACCAAGGTATCCACAACACCTTCTCCATTCAGATTTGCCAACTCCTGAGCGCTGTCCAGCTGCTCCTGGGTCACCTGCCCCATGCCTACCAGCAAATCAATTAAAAAGTCGTCTTTAGCTGCCACAAAATTCCTATAATTACTTCTCTGTATGAGAGATACATTATCCCTCATCAAAACTTAACATCAAAGGAAAGACAATTCCGCACACAATGAATGGCGAAATGTCACACCTCTGCTCCACATAGTTTACTTTAAATCCCCCCCTGCTCCAAGGCTTTTTTCTTCGTTCCGGCACCTTCCTCCATTCAAATCCCCTTCAAAACCTTTGGACAGAAAAACGAAAAACAGACATAACATTTGTAAATAGAATATGTTATATATAAAAAACAAAAAGTTTCCTGCCTTTTCATCCCCGTTCAGAAAAAGCAGGAAACTTTTATTTTATCCACCGGCAGGAATGCCGCCGGGATCTTTGTTTTTTCGGGGGATATGCCCCGTCATCGTGTTACATCATGACATGATTTTTTCTGCCATCCGTTTTCCGGCATCGAACGCCTTCTGTAAGTCCTGCTCCCAATGCTCGCCGCGCCATTGGCGCTTTGCTTCCTCGGAGAATCCTGCAAGCTCGTAACGGTCGTAGTTCTTCACCTGATAAGTATTGTAGGCAATGAGGTGTTCAGGCTGACCAAGGGCTGCCGTGATG
>JAEENR010000167.1 GCA_016283885.1 Verrucomicrobiota bacterium | reverse complement strand
ACCATCGCGAAGAGCTTGGATCTCTGTGTCTAAAGTAGCGATTTGATTGGTTAGAGATTCAAATGTGGTTTCAGAAGTTTTTTCACGCAATTCCTTCTTATAGGCTAGGTAAGCATCCATCACACAGTTCAGATAATCCTGAACTTGTTTGGCATCTTCACCCACAGCCGTAAGAGTTAGTGCCTGATTGCGCATGCTGTCCTTGGAAGTAAAAGTGAACATTTTTGCGTTATTTGTCCAAGCTTCAAGAGCTTCTGGGTGGATCTCCAAGAATCTATTCATAGCATCATCTTGAACACGTTGGCTTTTCAGCATTTCACTTTGTGTGCCCATGAAGTTCTGGATCGCATCTGTCACGAGCTTATCGGTCGTAGCCATTCTCTGAGCCATGACCATTTTGCTTTGGGACTGGAACTTCGGCGGCATGGTCGAAATCAGCACGAACGCGGGACCTAATCCCAGCAGAATGCCGAGTAACATGACCCACCACCGCTTGCGAAGAAGTATCTTGTAGCGGTGGACACGCAGCATGATCTCATTGCTGATGGAGAAACGATCCTCGCGCATCTGAGGCCGCATCCCATCGATTCCCTCCATCTCATTGAGTGAAACTTGTGGTCTATTTTCGTTTGAATCCATTCTAAATCTTTCAGTTATATTTAATTATAATATAATGGGGATTATCTGAAGTAGCTTTGCGGTACGTAGATCAAATCTCCGGCCTTCACATCCATGTCCAGATCCAGCTTGCCTTTTTCTTGAACATCTTTGACGTTGATGTAGAAGTTTTTGGGTTCGCCGTCAATAATACGGGTCAGCTGGACTTTTTTCAGGTTAGCGAAATCGGTTCCGCCGCCAGCCTTGGCGATAGCCATGGTGACGGTGTATATCTCACCGGGAAGAAGCTGCTGTAAACCAGGTGTTTTAACATAGCCCTGAACGGTGATAGTACCGGTATTTGTATAAGCGATAGAGGAAACACTGACGCGAACCGTAGCCCGTTTGTAGTGAGTCCGTTCCAGTTCTCTTTTGATATCAAAAGCCACTTCACGGCAGGTTTTTCCTGCGGCCTTGATAAGACCTTCATAGTAGGGGATGACCAAATCGCCGGAATCGGTAACGGTCAGTTCGATGGGCAGGTCTCTGTCTTCAAAAACCTGATAGTTCACCGTGTAGCCTTTCTGAAGTTTTTGCAGATTATCCAGAGTGTTCATATCCAGCGCAGGTGGAGTTTTGAACTGGTTGGTTCCTTTCACAGGAGTTTCATCAGCAGCGTTGATCGCGCCTGTCCACAGGGAAAAAGTCAGCAGACAGGCCGCGGCCATTCCCACTATTTTTTTGATGTTTATCATAACTTAAATTTTTATATATAAAATGTTAGAAAGTGTATTGTATTCCCAGCATGACCTGATGAACATCGTATCTGTTGTAGTCAGTATTTTCACGGTCATAAGTATAGTAGGTGTATCTCAAAGAGGGCTGCCAGCGTTCCAGGAAGGTATAAGCGATCCGGATGCCGCCCGCATAGTATTCAGCATGAGCGTCATTCCGGTTTTTATAGCGAACACCGGTCTCTTTGTAAAAATTGATCGAGCAATAAAAATCAATATCGAAGTCACGGATATAGTTGAATCGGATGGTGTCACCAATAGAAATGGTTTCCTGGTTGTCGGAATTCCAACTCAGACGATTACCTCTATAAACATTCAATGAGTTGACCAGCCAAGGTGTGATTATATATTCCATCTGTCCTTTGGCGTACCAGTCATTGATATCATCTGTCACCGGATCATTATCATTCTGGAAGAAAGTAGCATAGCTGTAGCCGGCGCCCACTTTGAATTTGATCCGCTTACCCAATTTCATAGCATAGAAAGGACCTATGTCTAAACGAAATTGATCATTGAGGCTGTTAGATTTACCGTGTTTAGAGAAAAAATGAACAGGATCGTTAGCTTCGATACCTGTTTCTATAGTGGGTGTGATGAAATACGAGGCAGATTGAGTAAACAGTCCGGAATTGCGGTCCATATACTCATAGCGGCTTGAGTTGGAATGGAACCAGTTCCAATCTGCGGAACCTTTGAAAAGAAAAGCACCTGTATCCCAGTCGGCGGCAGCACCTAACTTATTATCATAACGGCCAAATCGAACTGATTCGATATCCGCGAATTCACCACCGCTTTGGATGACCGTTACGTTATTGATGTCCTCTTGGTAAGAGAACATATCTCTTAGTTTGATATGTGTATCTCCGACAAAGAGATGATAAGCCAATTCCGTATCAGGGGAAATAAGAGGTGAATAGGTATTAACAGAAGTGTGTTTAGTATAAAGATCAGTGCCAATGCCCAAAGTCAGGTCAATGCTATTGAAATCAGAGACAGCACGATAAAAGTCGAAATTGACCTCAGGACGAATGATAAAATCATCCGCATCTCCTTGGATATAAGACTTATCCCTACGAAAGATGTTGCTGTTGTATTCTACATCCACACGGGGACGGATACCGAAATTCCATTTGTTCCAGCTGAGGAAATGGCCGGACTTGGTCTCTGTTTGGCCGCGAATGATAGATTCTGCGGCGGCTTCACCGGAGGTGGAGCGCTGACGGGAGACTTGTGCTTGAGCCTCATTGGGAAAGCTGACGACAAAAGAACCTAAAAGACATGACAGCCCCAGGCCTTTATATAAATGCGTTTTGCTTAAATTATTTTTCACCTTCATCTAAGTATCAGAGACACAAGATATTGTATTTATCTATTTGTTCATTTGGAATAGCCGTTTTCAAAGGAACAAAAGGATCATGACACCGCTATGATCCCAGCGTCCAAAAGAGACGCGAGACCTATTCTCTCAGGTATTCTTAAAAAATTCAATAAGTTTTTTATAAACAGCAAATTTATAAAATTTTAGATGATAGAAATTTGGCATTGGAAGGTGACAAAAGTGTTTCCGATATGTAAACTGGACGGAGCGGGGATATGTTGAAGAAAGCCCCACCTGAAATTTTTTATTTTATGCGTTCAGATATCATCAAAAAAGGTTTCGAGCACGCTCCTCATCGCGGACTGCTGCGTGCCACCGGTGCAATCACAACAGAAGAGGATTTCAATAAACCCTTTATCGCGATCGCGAATAGTCATATTGATATTATCCCCGGTCATGCTCACTTGAACGAAGTAGGACAGATGGTCAAGCAGGCTGTAAGAGAGGCCGGAGGGATCCCGTTTGTTTTTAACACGATCGGTGTAGATGACGGCATCGCGATGGGCCATACCGGGATGAAATATTCACTGCCCAGCCGCGAGCTGATCGCTGACTGCATGGAGACGATGCTCCGCGCGCACTGTTTTGATGGGCTGATCTGCATCCCGAACTGTGACAAGATCGTTCCCGGTATGTTGATGGCTGCCATGAGAGTGAATCTGCCGACGATTTTTGTCAGTGGTGGTCCGATGGCTGCGGGTGTTATGCAGCGGGAACCGGGTGAAACTCCTTTCACCTTAGCGCAGAAAGCGGCAGACTTGATCTCTATCACCAAGGGAGTAGGAGCCAAACAAGCCGGACAGATCACCGAAGCCCAGCTGAAGGAACTGGAACAGAATGCCTGTCCCAGCTGCGGTTCCTGTTCAGGTATGTTCACGGCGAACAGCATGAACTGCTTGTGCGAAGCTCTGGGAATGGCATTGCCGGGGAATGGAACGATCCTGGCGACATCCAAGGAACGAGAAGCTCTCTATATAGCGGCGGCCAGACAGATCATCCGCCTGATCGAGATGGATCTGAAACCGCGAGATATAGCGACTTTGGAAGCGCTTGACAACGCGCTGGCTTTGGATGTGGCGATGGGCGGTTCCACTAATACCATTTTGCATACATTGGCCATCGCTCGTGAGGCCGGGATCGAATATGACATTGACCGCATCGATCAGATCTCCCGCCGAGTGCCTTGTTTGTGCAAAGTTTCTCCGTCCAGTGATTATCATGTGCAGGATGTCCATCGCGCGGGCGGCATCCATACTATTCTGGGTGAACTGCGCCGCATTGATGAGGCCAACGGGTTCATGAATGGAGAGTACATCCATGGTGGAACACCAACAGAAAAGCCGATCTTGAATTTGAACACAAAGACTGTTACCGGCAAGACGCTTGGCGAGAATATCGATGATTGGGATATGCGTTCCGGCCGTCGTCTGCGCAAGGCGGAGGTCGTCCGCTGTTCCGGCGCGTGTGCTCAGGCCGATTCAAATGGATATTTGAGCCGGAGACCTGCTGAATTCTTATCAGGTGATCCCAGTGGCATCCTTTTGTGGAGGATCGCCGCGGCTTGGAACCTGGCGGACGCTTATGCCTTTACCGCGGTGATGGAAGAAAGAGGTCAGGTCAAACTCTCCGCTGAAAATGTTCTGAAGGGCGAAGTGAATATTTTGTCTGGCATCAGTGATTATCTGAAAACCAATCAGCCGACCATTCGCGCGGAACTGGCAATGGGTCCCGGTCAGACACCTGGCATCCTCTTGTGGAAATATGCAGGAGGGAACAAGGCTCGTTTTGGTGTGCTGCGCGGTTCTCTGGGCAAACAGGATTGTCTTCGTTCATTGACTTTGGAAACGGATGAGAAGAAGGTCGCTCGTTTTGAACCGGCCGGGATCGTGCCTTATGATTCCACATTCCGTTTTGATCCCAAAGACTGCATTCGCGATAAAGCTCATGCTTATACTAAAGACGGCGGACTTTCCGTTCTTTATGGGCAGCTAGCACCGGAGGGTTGTGTGATCAAGACCGCCGGTATTTCTCAGGGGTTCAAAGATAATTGCGGAGCAGACTTCGTGTTTGAGGGACCTTGTGTTATTTTTGAGAGCCAGGAAGAAGCTTGTGACGGTATCCTGGGCGGCAAGGTCAAAGAAGGGGACATCGTCATCATCCGCAATGAAGGTCCCCGTGGCGGCCCGGGCATGCAGGAAATGCTTTCACCCACCAGTTACATTGTGGGAATGGGCTTAGGGGATAAGGTGGCTTTGATCACGGACGGCCGTTTCAGCGGCGGTACCTCCGGAGCCTGTATCGGTCATGTTTCACCCGAAGCGGCTGAAGGCGGCCCGATCGGTCTGCTGAAACAAGGTGATCGGCTGAGGATCGATTTCCCGAACCGCAAGATCGACATCCTGGTGGACGCGGCGGAATTGGAAAAACGTAAAGCGGACTGGAAACCGCTGAAGCGTGAAGTGACCGGCTGGCTGGCTCGGTATCAGAAACTGGTCAGCAATGCCAGCAAAGGCGGTATTCTGCTAGGTTAATAATCACGAGATGGAATTTCTCAACAGTAAACCGATTTTTCTAGTCGTTTCGGCACCCAGCGGCGGCGGTAAAACGACTGTGTGCAACCGTCTGCTGGCCTCTGATCTGGGGCTGCAGCGTGCTATCACTTGTACGACGCGCGCTCCCAGACCGGGTGAAGTCGATGGCAAGGATTATTATTTCCTGACAAAGGATCAGTTTGAATCCAGGAAAGCCGCGAATGAATTTCTGGAGTGGGCCAATGTCTATGGGAATTTCTACGGTACCCTGAAGAGCGAGATCATCCGCCGTCTGGAAGCCGGACAGGATGTCATCGTTTCCGTAGATGTGCAGGGAGTGGCATCCATTGCCAAGATGGCTAAAAGCGATCCTGTTTTGTCAGCTTCCTTTGTTTCATTATTCATCGCTCTGCCGAGTGTGGATGCTCTGCGAAAACGTCTGGAGGGACGTGGAAGCGACTCCCCCGAAGTGATCCAGAAGCGACTGGATACGGCTCGCGCGGAGATGCAGACTTGTGGTGGATTTGATTATATCCTTTTGAGCGGAAACATGGACGAGGATTACGAAAGAGCTCATGCCGTTGTGCTGGCGGAGAAAATGAAGCGCTCCCGTGTCAGCCAGAGTGATCTGGAAAAATACATTGGCTTATTTCATTAGTTTTTAGATAAGGATATGGATACATCCCTCAAGACAGCTCATGTGGTGGTCGGTGTGACCGGCTCTATCGCGGCACATAAGGCGATCGATCTGGTCAGTCTGTTGACAAAAGGTTGTGACGGCACACGCTGTGAGGTGCGAACCGTGATGACGGCTGACGCGCAGAAGTTCGTTACGGAAGTTCCCTTCAGAACACTGTCGAGAAATGCCGTGGTGCGGGATCTCTATGAAAGCGATGAGCAGTGGACTCCCCGGCATATCGCTTTGGCAGACTGGGCGGATTTGCTCGTGATCGCGCCGGCAACGGCAAACACGATCGCCAAGCTGGCTCATGGCATCGCGGACAACGCGCTGACCTGTCTGGCACTGGCACTGCGTCAGGAAACCGGCCTATTGATCGCACCGGCGATGAACGGACGGATGTGGCAGCATCCGGCAACGGTCGAGAATGTGCGTGTTTTGAAAAGCCGCGGCGTGGAGTTTATTGGTCCGGAAGAGGGATTACAGGCGTGCGGTTATTCAGGCAAAGGCCGCATGAGTCCTGTGGAACAAATCGCTGAACGAGTCAGACAAAAGCTGTCTGAAGTGAGGATCTAAACGCTACGGCTTGTAGCCGAATTTTTTTAAGACAGAGCTTTGAGCTTCGGCCGCGCTTTTACCGGTAGCGGCCATTTCAGCGGCAACCAGTGTGGAAAAATAAACTGTGGAAACGGATGTTCCGGTAGTCAGATACCAGGAATCATCAAAATAGAAAAGCCCGGTTCCGGCTGTAGCCGCGTCCACAAAATTTCCATAATTCGCATAGGGAGCGATTTGACCCCGTTCCAACGCGGTAACACCCACCACACCTTTATAACCGGCTGGATAGGTCGTCTGTCCGGTAGGTTCATTGCCCGCGGCTGCGGCAATGGTCTTGCCGTTCGCGAGCGCAGCCTGGATCGCTTCCTCCAGATAAGGAGAATACCCGTCTCCGCTCAGACTGATATTGATGACATCCACTCCGGCGGCATTGGCATAGTTCACCGCTTCCGCTACAGAAAAAGCATCGCCATATCCTTCGGAGCCGACCGCGATCAGGGGCAGATAATTGAAATCGAGCGCGTCATAGCCGCTGTTCTGAAGCCAGAAAAGGGAAGACCCCAGCATACTGTCCACATGAGTCGGGCCGGAAGATAAGTTGTAGCTCTTGGTATATTCACCCGTAAAATCCACCGGGGTAAGCAGGACATCACTGTAGTTGATGCCATCCAGATGCGGAGCCGAATCGATCATCGCGATAGTGGTCTTTTCACCCGAAACGGCTGTTACTTTTTTAGGAATGGCAAGTCCCTGTGAAACGACTTCCTTTGCTGTCTCCGGCGAGATCATGTAGTAATTGTTCTGAAGAGAATCCACATCAGATTCCATCAGTTTGGCCAGGATCTCTTTGGCTCTGGCCACACCATCCTCATCCTCAAAAACAAAGCGGATCGCCTTGCCGTCTTTACTGACGGCACCCACCCTGCCGCCGATCAGCTGGGCGATCTCCTGCGGTGTGAGTTTGGAGCCTTTTTTGAGGACCACGATCAACTCATTGGGGATCGGTTGGGAAAGATCCGGACGGATGAACTCCGTGGCATCTTTCTGATCTTTTTGGAATACCAGGAGACGCTGTCCGTTGGTGCCGTCTGACACCAGGGCATAATTGAGACTGCCGAAAAGCAGCGGCAGCGATTCATGTGAGGGGAGGTCTTTGAACTTCGCGCTGACCGTGCGGGTCAGTCCCGGTTCCATGAATATTTTCCATCCTGTGACGGTGGCCAACTGACGCAGAACGGTTTTCAGCGGAGCTCCTTCGATAGAGGCGTTCAGACAGTCTTTTTTCTTTTCGCTTTGGGAGAAGAATTCCGTGGATTTCGGGGCGGACTGTGTCTTTGCATCCTGAACTGTTTTGGGTGTCTGGATCTGATTAGTCGAGCCTTTCGCGGGAGTTTCCGCTGAATAGAGAGCGCATTCCAGACCAATAAACAGCGCCGCCGCCATTCCCGCGATCATTCGCAGGCGCGTGCCGATCCGGGCACCCTGCCGGATGCCGCTGCCGTGTAGTTGTTCGGTTGCCCTCACTGATTATAAAACACTGTCGGAGGCAGAAAGTTTCGTTTTACTTTTTAGGAAAGTTGGGATCGTTCCTCAATTTCTCGAAGCGCTGATCCTGTTGCAGTACGCTCAAAATATCCCTGACGGCAGGATTGGTTTGCCGTTGGACCTGATTCAGCTCGATGGCGTGGTTCAAATGCTCCAGCGACTGGGCTTGATCCCCCAGGATGCACTCGATAGCCGCCAGATCGTAAAGGATCTCCGAGTTATCCGGTGCCATATCGACCGCGCGGCGCAGGATCGACAGAGTCGCGTCCGCGTCACCGATCTTGAGCATGGCCTGTGCCGCGGCGATCACACCTGTCAGGGAGAGATCTTTATTCTTCAGAAGATTCGTTATGACCTCTCTGGCCTTATCTTCCTGTGATGTCATCGTGTAGGTGGCAAACAGATACATGGCGTTTTCCGGATCGCCCGGATTCTCATCATTGAGTTTCTTCAGCCGGGGCATCACATCGAGAAGGAGTGCCTGGGCTTCGGAAATACGCTTGTCGTTCAGGTAGGCGGTCGCCAGTGCCACGGTGTTTGAAATATGATTGGTGTCGGCTTTGTAAAGATTCTCCAGCTGCTGGATATTAGCGGACTGCTGTCCGCGCACATATTCTTCCCGCATACGGATGATCGTTGCTATGACTTCCTCGATGCCGCGGTTTTCGGGATCGAAGCGGAGAGTTGTCCAAGCAAGTTTTTCCGCCTCTTCAAAACGAGACTGGACGGCCAGCACGTTGACCAGTTTGTAGAGCGCTTCCGGCGAGAAGGGGCATAACGCGAAGGCTTGTTTGCCGGCGAATTCCGCTTCTTTCAGGAGACGCTGCTGCTCTTCGGTCGAGGTCGCATAGTTGACGCGCCACCAATAGAGGCCCGTCACCGCGGAGCGCAGTTTCGAGAAGGACTTCTGCGCGTCATTGTCGCGGATGAACTTCATGTCGCCGGTGTAGCGGCTGAAATCGCCTTTCAGATAGACATCCTCGGCAAAGTCGCAAAGTTCGCTGATAGAGGTATCGTAGGTGATCCAGTTGCCGCACAGGCGATCCATGTATTTGCACCAGAATTCGTGATCGCGGTCAATGATCTCCTGTGTGAATTCCACAACGGGCTCACGGTTCAGCTTCAGGATGATCCCGTAAGGTGTCAGATAGGGATACATCCAGTCCAGCGCGAAGGATTCCTCCACATAGAATTCATTATTCGGGTTCTGATCGAAAATGACTTTTGTCAGCAGTCCGTTGATGCCCATGACCGCGCCCTGACCGGAGACAGTGCCTGTCCGTGGATCGTAAACCTCACCGGGACGGAGCATTCCTTTTTCGGCGCGTTCCGTGGCATCGCGCATGTATGACACATAAGCGTTATAGAAATCAATGTCAGAGGGCGTATAGATCTCTTGGGGCGGATAGACTCCCTGAGCGCGGCGTTTGGCTTCCACCTTGGCACCGTAAGCCATGAACGTATTGTCCAGTTTTTGAGCGAACCAGTCCACCGGCTTACCGATGATGCCCGGCATCTTGGCGGTGTTTGTTTTCACCAGCTCGGAGAAGAACGGTGTATCTACCTGGCTGGAGCGGAAGTAATGGGCGCGGATGTAATCCAGATACGGTTCATCGGCCAGCGCGTTCTGCGTGATGATGTACACATCGCGGCGGTCGAATTTCGGGTCGCGTCTTTTTTGCGGCGGGATGAAACTTTCGCAGAAGATCATGTAGGTCGGACAGAAACGGCCGGGATCGGTCCCGCCGTACAGGATGGCGCTCTTCGTCATTTCCGGATAAAGAGGAGTGCCGTCGGCCTGTTCAAAAGGCGGGGTGAACATATCATGTCCGTACCAGAAGCCGAACAGGTGACCGCGCTGT
>JAEENR010000166.1 GCA_016283885.1 Verrucomicrobiota bacterium | reverse complement strand
TATTGGTCAGGGTACCACGTTTTTCCTGAATTAATGCCATCATATCCCCGATATATTCATTAGGACACAGGATAAACGCCTTCACCATAGGCTCTTCTATCCATTGAATATAGTTTGGTTCGGGTAATAAAACCGGATTATCCACATCTATCAATTCGCCGTTGGTCATCATCACATGATAGATAACACTGGGATATGTCGCGATGATCGCCATTTCGTATTCCCGGCGAAGTCGTTCCTGAACGATTTCCATGTGAAGCAGTCCAAGGAAACCACAGCGGAATCCAAACCCCAAAGCGGCCGAAGATTCCACTTGATAAACAAAAGCAGGATCACTTAATTGCAATTTTGCCAGATTGACTTTTAAATGTTCAAAGTCACTTGAGTTGATGGGATAGATTCCACTGAACACCATAGGATGCACTTCCTTAAATCCGGGAATCTCATCACTGGGATTCCGAGGATCAGTCAAAGTATCACCCATCTTAACATCCAAGGGGCTCTTGATATTGGCAGTAAAATATCCTGTCTCTCCCGTATTTAACTCTTTTCGGATATAAGGCTTTGGATTAAAACTGCCAACCTCTTTCACTTCAACTGTTTTACCTGAATGTAAAAGTCTTACATTCATTCCGGCTTTCAAAGTACCATTGTAGATCCGAACATGGGTAACAACTCCTTTATAAGTATCAAAATAGGAATCATACCCAAACCCCTGCAATGAAGGAGCTCCCGTATGACTGGGAGGAGGGACTCTTTCAATCACGGCCTCTAATATTTCCTCAATTCCGATCCCTTCTTTAGCGCTTGCCAGAATAGCATCTTCGGAAGGCAGAACCAAAATATCTTCAATTTGTTTTTTCGCCATTTCAATATTGGCGTGAGGCAAATCGATTTTATTAATGACCGGAATGATGACTAAATTCTTTTTGATTGCGAGATAGTAGTTTGCGACTGTCTGGGCTTCTACGCCCTGCGCCGCATCTACGATTAAAATCGCCCCTTCACAAGCACTTAAACTGCGTGAAACTTCGTATGTAAAATCAGCATGTCCCGGAGTATCAATGAGATTTAATTCATATTCTTCTCCATTTTTCGCCTTATAATACATAGTGACCGGATGGGACTTAATCGTGATTCCTCTCTCCCTTTCCAGATCCATTGAATCCAGCAGTTGCTCTTCCATTTCTCTCTCTGGGACCGTACCTGTCAAAGAAAGAAGACGATCGGAAAGAGTTGTCTTACCGTGGTCAATATGTGCGATGATGCAAAAATTGCGTATATGATCAAGTTCCATGCTAAAAAAGAGTCCGTTCAGAAGCTTCGACTCCTACACAACACTAACGGGTTCAAGGCCTGACAGCAAGCTAAAAGTAAAAAAAACGCTGTAAGCCCCATATAAAGTTCACAGCGCTGAGAGAATGAGGACATTCTCTTGTTATAATTGCAAATCAAAACTCTAAATTTATCTTCTCACTCGCCTTGACTATGCGATTTGAAGCAGGAGTAAAAGTTCCATTCGCATAACGGCTCAAGCGATAAATAATGGCATAATTCATTTGAGGAGCATCCCCACCTTGGCCACCAACTACTTCGGCTCCTCTACAAACATTTCTCTGCATATAAGCCGGCAATAATAAGTGGTACGGGTTACGTGCAACTTCTCCAAAATGGAAAGACAACGCGGTGATCATCCTGGCCAGATTTTCTTCTGTTACCTCAAGCATCAGATTGGGATTTTCCAACTCACCCCAAAACTCTGTTTCAATAACAGTTACAGAATAATCTTTAGGCATTTGACGCAAAGCATCTTCAACAACAAAATGTGTTCCAATGTGCGCACTGTTCCAATCTTTGGCATGCGGCATTGCTATCACCACAGGTTTTTCTCTTACGATAATATCCTTGATGACAGCGACTTTTTCAGCCCATTCCTGAGGATTGTTCTCACGCGTTGTAGGACGAACTCTTAAAAGTCCACCGGGAGCGGTTTGAATAACTCCAAATCCTAAATAATTACAGGCATCGCTCACCTCTTTAAAGCGAGGTGCTTGACGTTCTGTATTGCTTCCTTGGGTCACTACCACATTTTTGATACGGATCCCATTTTCCTGCATTAGCCTCAGAGAACCGACCCCCGTGATGCATTCATCATCGGGATGTGGTGAAAAAATCAATCCAACAGGAGCATCATCAGGTAACGGTTTTCTCTCAATGGGAGGAACTCCGCCCAACTGAACGGTTTTAGCTTCTTGAACTAATTTTGAAATACTGTCAACATAATCTTTATAAGTTTTCATTTAAAACTCCCTTTAAAAAATTATTTTTCCAGGCTCGGCAAACTGGCCGCCGCAATTGCCTGACCATGCCGTTTATCTCTTTCATTCGGAGTGTGGTACGCAATCTTAGAGACCAACTCTGGAAATTCTAAGCTCAACACTTCTTTGGCCTTCTCCAAAATAATGCTGCCACCCTCACCGGAAGTAACACGTCCCAGTGTCAAAACATTGCGAATATCGTAATACTCCGCGTAAAGAGCTGTTGTATAGCCCAAATACACACCGATCGTACTGAAAATATTACGGGCACGTTCATCTCCGTCAGCCATCAACTTCTGAACTTCCTTTAGTTTTTCAGGCAAGGTCATGGAATCAGGTAAATCGATTCCCGCCGGTTTTAATAAACGCCCCACAGCTTGCTGAGAAAAATACTGAACACCGCAGCCCAAATCTCCAGACCATTCATCAGCAGGAGCATTATCCCGATAATCCACCGGAGCAAAAGCCAGCTCATTCAGCCGTGAAGTAATGCGGCCCTCCGGTGTTACATACCCGACAGCCTCACTGCTGCCCAAAGCAACACCCAAGACTGAGTTATCTTGCAATGACATAGCACCGGCCAAAGCCGTTACTTCGCCATCATTCACTACTTCAAACGGCACATTGTTCCACGCTTTTCTGAGTTCTAAGAAAATCTCTTTTACACGTGATTTGAACAGTGGAGCCGGGACAGAACGGAAAAGTGAGGCCACTTGGACTTTGTTATTCACATAAACACCAGCGGAACTACCACCTATAGCATCCACACGAGGAAGATGCGCAGCGGCGCTCTTTAGCATACTCATTAGTTCTTCATAATGCCATTGGGGATCCGCCTGCAAAGCCGGCATCCAGGGAACTTCTTCACTGAAAACGACCTTTCCATCACAAACTGCCGCAACTTTTCGATCACTGGCACCCAAATCAAAACCGATCCTGCAACCATCCAAATGACGACCTAAGGCACGTGCAGCTTCATGAGCTTTGGGAAGGTCCGCTTCGGTCGCAGCCCAGACGATTTCAAAAGGTTTCTCATAAATAAGAGTTCCCATCAATTTCGCATCAAACCTACCACATTCTGTTTCAACATAGTGGAGTTTAAGGCGATCAACTAAATCCTTGGGAGCAGCAACATGTATTCTGTAACCACCGCATGACCAGAGCAAAAACTTAATCATCCGCTCCAGATAAAAATCATTACGCTTTCCAAGCGGATGCTCTGCAGGAGGTAAAGTATAAGAAAAACGATAAACAGAACCGTCTGTCTGTTCGACTGCAACCGTTACGGGTATCCCTTTTTGCTGTTTTACTATCTCTTTAATAGCTTTGATGTGCAAGATGGCAGGGCTAAACGCCGCGTCCAGCACAGGCAACACTTTGACTCTTACTTCCGCGTCCATGTCTTTATTTTATATAAGAGACTGAATTCTTCCAGCAAAAAGACACTTTATGACTTTAAAATAAACCGGCAAAAAGCAATTTTATCTCCTTAGAGACTCAAAAGGAATTTCTGGATCCGTTCCATCGCCTTCTCAATTTGATCCAGTGCGGTCGCGAAACTGCACCGCACAAACCCTTCGCCGCTAGGCCCGAACGCGCTTCCCGGTATGCAGGCTACTTTCTGTTCATTTACCAAACGAGTTGCGAATTCTTTAGAAGTCAGTCCTGTAGAACGGATACATGGGAAAGCATAGAAAGAACCACGCGGAAGATGACAGGTCAATCCCATATCGTTAAGGGATTTAACAATAAAATTACGGCGGATTTTATATTCATCACGCATTTCAGACGTGTCTTTCTCACCGTGACGCAATGCTTCAATAGCTGCTTCCTGAGCCGTTATCCCCGCACAAAGCATTGAATACTGATGGATTTTCATCATGGATTCTATCAATTCCTCAGGTCCACAAACATAACCTATACGAAACCCTGTCATAGCAAAAGCTTTAGAAAATCCATGCAAAAACAAAGTTCTTTCCTTCATCCCCGGAAGCGAGGCAATACTGGTGTGCTGTCCCTCGAAGGTCAGCTCAGAATAAACCTCATCAGAAATCACCAGAAGATCATGTTTTTTAACGATCTCTGCAACATCTGAAAGCTCTTGCCAACTCATTGTTCCTCCCGTTGGGTTTGTCGGAAAATTTAAAATAAGTGCACGTGTCTTTTCTGTTATAGCTGCTTCCAAGGCCGCTGCAGAAACAGCGAATTTATTTTCCGCGTTGCAATGAACCATTGTCGGAATCCCATGAGACATTCCCACGCTAGGTGCGTAACTGACATAACAAGGTTCATGATAAAGAAATGCGTCTCCCGGATTGATCGTAGCACGCAGCGCCAAATCTAAAGCTTCACTCACACCAACCGTTACCAAAATTTCATTTTTAGGATCGTATTGTATGTTATAGTTAAGGTCAACATAGCGGCTGATTTCCTCTCTTAAGCGAATCAATCCCAAATTTGAAGTATAACTGGTATGACCGGATTCCAAACTGTAAATCGCAGCTTCCCGAATATGCCAGGGTGTCACAAAATCCGGTTCACCAATTCCCAGTGAAATGATTCCCGGTATGCGCTGTACGATATCAAAAAAATCCCGAATACCCGATCTAGGCATTCCTTTTACATGCTCTGCGATAAAACGTCCAGGATTGCTCATACATTTATAATTCTTTATCTTTTTTAGACTTGCAAATCTTTTTCAGGTTATCGTTTTTCTTTGAAGCTCCAGTTTTTTCTGTTTCTAAAACAGGTTTTGCCTCACCATTGACAACTTCCGGAGTGATTCTCATGATCGATCCCGTGGACTTTTCAGAAATTTCAAACATCGAATCCATCATCATCCTCTCCATCAATCCTCTCAGAGCGCGGACTCCCGTTCCTTTTTTGATTGCCTTGGTCGCAAGCGCCTTGATTGCGTCAGCAGAAAAGTCCAATTTAACACCTTCCATTGCAAAAATCTTCTGATACTGCAATGTCAAAGCATTCTTAGTGCGAGTCATAACCTCCATTAATTGATCTTCATTCAGTTCGTCCAACACCGAAACCATAGGAATACGACCTACAAATTCTGGAATAAAACCAAAAGCAACTAAATCCTCCGGTTCAACAAGTTTTAACATGCGATTCGCATTTGTCTCGGTCTGCGTATTTCCTTCCTGAGAACCACCAAAACCCATTGTCCGCTGTGATACACGCCGCTGAATGATTTTATCCAGGCCAACAAACGCACCACCGCAAATAAAGAGGATGTTGCGCGTATCAACATGAAGAAACTCCTGCGCAGGATGTTTTCTTCCCCCTTGTGGAGGAACATTGCAAACGGTTCCTTCTAAGATTTTTAATAAGGCTTGCTGAACCCCTTCGCCGGAAACATCTCTTGTAATAGAAACGTTATCCGTTTTACGTCCGATCTTATCGATTTCATCAATATAAACTATTCCGATCTGAGCGCGTTCTATATTGTAATTCGCATTTTGAACCAATCTCAAAATGATATTTTCAACATCCTCACCCACATATCCGGCCTCGGTCACAGTCGTGGCATCTGAAATAGCAAAGGGAACATTGAGCACCTTGGCTAATGTCTTTGCCAAAAGAGTTTTTCCTGATCCAGTCGGACCAATTAAAAGGATATTTGTCTTCTCCAATTCAACATTGGATAATGATTCTGGGATGTTTACTGCTGGATCCTCCGGAACAGCTTCACTGACGATACGACGATAGTGATTGTGTACTGCTACTGAAAGTGTTCTTTTGGCATCATCCTGACCAATACAATACTGATCCAATACAGCCTTGATTTCAGAAGGACGTGGAACCTTTAATGAACCAACTTCTGTGGAAAGTGTTGAATTAGTGTTTACCGAAGCATCGCCAAAAAGTCTGGAAATGATACCGACACATTCCTCACAAATAGCCGAATTACCACCTTGAAGCACACGAAGTCCCGGAGATGCATAACGACCGCAAAACTCGCAACGTAACTTTTCTTTTGGCATTAGTTGCCTTCCTAAATTTCTTTCGTTCCCTTGACAATCAAAGGAATATCTTTACGGGCTTTTACAACCTCATCGACCAAACCATACTCACGAGCTTCCTCTGCCATCATAAAGTTATCTCGATCACAATCTTTGCGGATCTGAGCAACACTCTTGCCCGTATGTTCCGACAGAATACGGTGTAAACGTTTTTTCAAGCGCACCATATAATTAGTACGGATAACCACATCCGTAGCTTGACCTTCCGCGCCGCCTAAAACTTGGTGGATCATCACGGTCGAATTGGGCAAAGCAAAGCGTTTCCCCTTCGTTCCTCCAGCCAGAAGAACAGCCCCCATACTGGCTGCCATACCGATACAATATGTATTCACATCACAAGAAAGGAACTGCATCGTATCATAAATAGCTAACCCCGCAGAAACACTGCCACCGGGAGAATTAATATAAAGATGTATATCCTTTTTAGGATCAGACATTTGCAAGAAAAGCAACTGAGCAATAATCAAATTAGCAACCTGATCATCCACAGGTGTACCTAAAAAAACGATCCGATCTACCAGCAGACGAGAATAAATGTCATATCCTCTTTCCCCTCTTCCGGTTTGCTCAACAACCATGGGGACTAAAAAATTATTCATTTCCTTTATACTTTTGCTCATAAGCTCTCCAACTAAAAAACAGCAATCTTTCCAATTGCCATCAGCACGGTACACTAAAACACAATTTGAATCAATAACTCATTCATTTTCAGAGAAGACTATTTTTTGAATATCCATGGCAATTTGCATGGCATGCACAATCCAAAGTATAAGAGACGACCTCATCAGATCGCCTCTTGTATACATAACTCTCTTATTTAGAAAAAACTACTGCAATTCTTCCCAAAGGTAAATGCTGGTGGCAACACCTTTGTCAAAGCACTCCAGGCAGAATTTCTCGTTGGGAGAATGTGCATTGTCATCCGGCAGACTCAGACCCAGCAACAGAGTTTCCGCACCTAGTTTGCGCTTGAATTCAATTGTGATGGGGATAGAACCACCTTCACGCATTACTGTAGGTTCACAACCAAAGGCTCTCTTGAGAGCTCTCAATCCAGCCTGTGCCGGTTTGCTGCTCGGCTGGATGATGTAGGGATCACCTTCTTGTCCGCGAACGATTTTCATGGTAACAGTCTTCGGACAGATCGCTTCCAGATGTGCACAGACTTTATCCATCATCTGTTTAGCGTTCTGGTTCGGCACCAGTCGGCAAGTCACTTTCGCACTGGCCGTTGAAGGAACGATTGTCTTGCCGCCTTCCCCCTGATACCCACTAGTCAAACCATTTACTTCCAAGGTCGGACGTGCAGAACGGCGTTCTACAGTGGTATATCCCTCTTCACCAAAAAGTTCCTTGAGCTGTAAAGTAGCTTTGTAGGATTCATCATCATAAGGCAGCCGCTTGAACTGTTCACGTTCATAATCGGTCAGATCGTCCACTTCATCATAAAAGCCAGGGATTGTGACCCTGCCCTGAGTATCATGCAGACTAGCAATCATCGAGCAAAGAACATGCGCCGGATTCTGTACCGCTCCACCATGGATTCCAGAATGCAGATCCTGTTTGGGACCTTTGAGATATATCTCCAGGGAAATGATCCCCCTAAGCGCATAAGTCATAGCCGGACAATCCAGTGCCGGCATCCCGGTATCCGAAACGACCATCGCCCGGCATTTGAACTCTTCAGCGTTATCCGTCAGAAATTGAGCCAGATTCGTACTGCCAACCTCTTCCTCTCCCTCAAACATGAAAGTAATATTGAAAGGCAGCGGAGTCCCTGTTTTCAGATAACATTCCACTGCTTTCAGATGCATGAAGAGCTGTCCTTTGTCATCTGAAGTACCGCGGCCATAAATGTTCCCGTCTGCGATAACTGGTTCAAAGGGATCCTTTGTCTTGGTCCATTCATTCAGAGGTTCCACGGGCTGAACATCATAGTGTCCGTAAACATTATAAGTATCTTTGGCCGTCTTATCAAAATTCGGAGTCCTGGCGATCACGATCGGATTGCCAGCTGTTTTTCTCAGTTCAGCCATCAA
>JAEENR010000165.1 GCA_016283885.1 Verrucomicrobiota bacterium | reverse complement strand
TCCCGTCGCACTTCAAGCCTTTGGTCTCTGCTTCGTAATTTTCATAAGTGATCGATCCACCATTTACGGTAATGTTCCCCGCGCAATCTACACCATCACTCGCAGGCTTGAGGATGGACAGCGTTCCGTTATCCATTTGAAAATCCGTTTCCGCGTGGATCGCGTCGCCGCCGGCGTTTTCTACGATCACTTCTCCCTCCCGGATGGTAACACCGCCATTGGTGCTGTAGATCGCGTGCTTATCCGCAACACCCACCAGTTTTAAGGTTCCTGTGCCGCTGATAATGATAGGACCTTTACACATCAGAACGCTTTTATTAGAATTCTTGGATCCTTCAGTCAGTGTGTTGGTCATTCCTTTCGATAAAACGATATAACACGCGTTGGTTGAAGTGGAACGCAGGATCGCGGAATCCGCGCAGCTGAGATCCAAGCCGTTCAGGACAAACTTTACCGGATAATCACCGCCGACCTTGACTCCGCCGGCAGTACTGCTGCCGCTGAGAACCACTTCCACTCCTCTGGTTTTAGGAGTGATACTCACATAACCGTCTTTCTGTTCAACAGTTGCGTCGCTCGCGCTGGAATCCACAACGGGTTCGTCTGTTCCATCAAAATAAATACTGATGGACTGTTCAAATGTATCATCTGCGGCGGATATGCTGTAAGCCAGCATCCCCATTATTACCACGATATACAGATATTTTAAATCAAATATCTTCATAAACACCTCTCATATCAGTTATATTTAAATACGCTCTCAAAAGGTTATCAGGGCTCAGCCCTGATAACTATTATCAAAATACGCAGGAATACATTCTCGTAATCCAAAGTATTAAACACCGTAAAAGAGAAAAAAGTTGCGAAAGTTTTCCCTAAAGCCCCAGCTGGGAGAAAAGATCTAACTGATTCGGATCGGGCAGATTGCGGAGTTTCTGTCGCTTGGCTGTCGTGCGCACCGGTTTTTCTGTCGAAGCCGGAATATCTCCCCCTTCACCGGAAGCTCCTTCCGCGCCCAGAGGATCCAGTTCCGTTTCCTCCAGATTGCTCAGCACTTCCATCGCACGGTTCAAAACAGATGCCGGTATCCCGGCCAGGCGCGCGACATGGATGCCGTAGCTTTTATCCGCCGCGCCGGCAATGATCTTGTGGATAAAAACGATCTGATCGTTCCATTCCCGAACGCTTACATTCAGATTATAGACCCGCTCCAGCCGTGAAGCGAGTTCCGTCAGTTCATGATAATGTGTCGCGAAAAGTGTTTTGGCACCGCATTGATTATGGAGATATTCCGCGATGCTCCAGGCCAGACTCAATCCGTCAAAGGTGCTGGTGCCACGCCCGATCTCGTCCAGTATGACCAGACTGCGGGAAGTGGCGTTGTTCAGAATAGATGCCGTTTCGCTCATCTCTACCATAAAGGTGGACTGTCCGCGGGCGATATCGTCACTGGCGCCGATACGGGTGAAGATGCGGTCCACGATATCCACACGGGCCTCTTTTGCCGGGATGAATGAGCCCGTTTGCGCCATCAGTGTGAGCAGGGCTGTCTGGCGGATGTAGGTGCTTTTGCCGGCCATGTTCGGACCGGTGATGATTCCGATCTGTTTCCGCGCGGGATCCAGGTCGGTATCGTTGGAAACGAACCGGCCGGCCGGGAGTGTCTGTTCCAGCACCGGATGACGGCCGTCCTTGATGAAAAGGATACCTTCATCTTTGACCACCGGGCAGATGTAGCCGTAAAGCTGGGCCAGCTGCGCGAAACAGGCCAGAACGTCCAGCTCGGCCAGAGCCTGCGCGTTCTGCTGGATGACTGTCAGCTGTGCCGTCACCTGCTCGCGAAGTTTTACAAACAGGTCGTACTCGATGCGCTTGACCCGTTCCTCCGCGCCCAGAATCTTGCTCTCCCACTCTTTCAATTCCGGCGTGATGAAGCGCTCGCCGTTGACGATGGTCTGTTTGCGGATATAAGTGTCGGGCACTTTATCCAGATGTGTTTTCGTCACCTCTATGTAGTAGCCGAAAACAGAATTGAAGCGGACTTTCAGGCTGGGGATGCCGGTGCGCTCGATCTCTTCCTGCTGCATCCGCGCGATCCAGTTCTTGCCGCCGTGCATGATCTCCCGCAGTTCATCCAGCTGCGCGTCCGCGCCCGGACGGATGATGCCGCCTTCTTTGGTGGAGATGGGCGGTTCATCCACGATCTGACTCTGGATCAAATGGACCAGTTCCGGCAGAAGCACGATTTTTTCCGCAAGTTTGCTGAATAAAGCAGAATCGTCTTTTAATCCCGTGATGATCTCTTTGATCGCCGGCAGCTGCTCCAGCGCCTGACTCAGCGCCAGCATATCGCGGGCATTGCCGGAGACAGTTGTCAGCCGGGTCAGCACACGTTCCAGATCCCGCACCACAGCCAGCTTGGTACGGAACATCGCCAGCGCGTCCGTATGATCCAGCCAGCAGCGGACTGCCTGCTGGCGTTCCGTAATGGATGCCACATCGGCCAGCGGCTGCGACAGCCATCCGCGCAGTTTGCGGGCTCCCATCGGCGTGCAGGTCTTGTTCATCACACCGAACAGGGAATGGATCATCGGCGT
Organism: Verrucomicrobiota bacterium; assembly: GCA_016283885.1. Classification (GTDB taxonomy): domain Bacteria; phylum Verrucomicrobiota; class Verrucomicrobiia; order Limisphaerales; family UBA1412; genus UBA1412. The sequence goes on along the minus strand of JAEENR010000165.1, from coordinate 2,388 downwards.
GTTGCGGTTCAGCGGCTCCAGGATCTCCAGATTCCTCAGCGTATTGGCATCCAGCGCCAGATAGTCGGTCCGCTCGTAAAAGCAGATGCGCGAGAGCTGTCCCACATTGCGGCGTAGATGCTGTTCCAGATAATGGATCACCGCGCCGGCGGCACCCGTGGCGGCGACACGGTCACGCAGACCGAAGCCATCCAGGGAAGCCACATGGAAATGATCTTTCAGGGTATAGAAACTAGTTTCGGGCGCGAACACCCAGTCCTCATACAAGGCCAGATGCGGAAAAGCCGGGACCAACGCACGGCGCAGTTCATCCTCTTCGGAGGGGATGACGATCTCCGCGGGACGCTGACGCTCCAGCTCGGCCATCAGGACGGGCATGGACGGCACTTCCGTGACAAAAAAATCGCCTGTGGTCAGGTCAGCCAGCGCCAGACCGAAACACTGCTTGCAGGGATAGATGGCAGCCAAAAAATTGTTCCGCTCCGCGCTGAGGACCCGTTCATCAAAATGGGTGCCGGGGCTGAGGATCTGCGTGACCTCCCGCTTGACCAGGTGTCCCGGTTTGGGATCTTCCATCTGGTCGCAGATAGCCACCTTGCGGCCGGCCTCCAGCAGTTTGGAAAGATACCCTTCCGCCGCGTGGTACGGGATGCCGCACATGGGATAATTTCCCCTCTTAGTCAGGGCGATATTGAGGATCTGAGAAGCCTCCAGCGCGTCCTCAAAAAACATCTCATAAAAATCCCCCAGCCGGAACATCAGTAAAGCGTCCTTTGGCAGTTCGGATTTGATTCTCCGATACTGCGTCATCATGGGGGTCAATTTAACTGAGTTGCCACTGCTGCTCATCCGCCCGTAAGTGTACCCTCTTTGGAACTAAAAAAAAACATTTTACTCAGATTTTTTTCAATGACATGGCTCCGGTGTGATTTTCCAGCCGTGATTGACTTTTCCAAAAATGTATTTTAAAGTATTTGCTTTATTTCCACTATGATGTGGAAATCCGTAAAGAAGTAGGAGATCACAGATGAAAAAGAATTTAGGTGTTATACAAGCGGTTTATCCCATGCCTGTTCTGATCGTGGCGGCGTATGACCAGAATAACAAAGTCAATGCCATGAACGCGGCCTGGGGAATGATCTGCAACAACGACAGGATCGCCCTGTTCATTGACGAAGATCATAAAACCACACAGAACATTCTTAAAACAAAGGCTTTCACAGTCGCACTGGCGGACAAAGCCCATATCGATGTCGCAGATTTCTTTGGTATCGCTTCCGGCAATAAAATGCCTGACAAATTTGAACGCACCGGCTATCACGCGGTCAAAAGTGCTTTTGTCAACGCGCCAATCATTGATGAATTTCCGGTCGTAATGGAATGTGAGCTGGCGGAAGTCTCTGAAACGGAAAGCTTCTACTGCATCGTTGGCAAAATCGTCAACACTTGTGCGGAGGAAAGTGTTCTCTCAGAGAACGGCAAGATCGATCCCTCGAAACTAAATGCCCTCATCTTTGATCAGTTCCAGCATGGATACTATGTTTCGGGTGAAAAGGTTGGAAAAGCCTGGAACGCCGGAGCGGGTTTGATGAAAAAATAATCCACCCACCTCTATTCGCGCAGTCCTGCTGCGCTAAAAGGGGAATAAACATCCTCTTGATATTTTTTGACTTTACCGGCTGCTTTCGAGCCGGAGGGGGATCAGTTTGGGCACGGAAAGCAGACCTGAATCCAGCGGCTTATCGCCCGAAGCGTCAAAATCCTTGTACTGGATGTTGACGAAATTGATCTCGTGGAAATTCTTCCAAGGCACCTTCCGGCGGTCCATGTCAATGATCCGGTTGTAGGAAAGATTGCCCACTTCGATCTCCAGTGTGTTCTCCGCGCGGAGCAGTCCCTCAGGCAGCGTGACAGCAAACGGGATATGCCACATCAGAGGCAGAGCGGTCCCGTTCAGGGTCACACGGGCCGTTTCACGAACATCGCCCAAGTCCAGCCGCCAATGTTCCCGGAGCTGTTCCGATGTGAGTGAGAACTTCCGCGAATAGGTCAGCTTGCCGCTGAAGATATCGTAAGGCTCTCCCAGTTCCGTCCAGCTCTTGCCAGTCTGGAAAAGGTGTTCTTCCTCGATCTTCGGGACACCGCTTTTCCAGCTCAACCGCCAGTCGCCGTCCAGTGTGACAGCGGCATCAGTTTGGGTTTGATAGACAGGATAATCCGTTTCCGAATCCACGCCGCAAAAGACAAAGAGACTTTGGCCGGGAGCCAGCTGCAAGTAAAATTCCGTCTGACCGTTGACGTGGCGTGTCAGAGCTCTGCCCTTTTTCCGTGCTGATGGATCGAACAAAGTGATCTTTTTCGACCGGCACGGCACCCAGCAGTCGTCGG
>JAEENR010000164.1 GCA_016283885.1 Verrucomicrobiota bacterium | reverse complement strand
CAGCCCTTGCAGCATCAGCCAGGAATTGAACGGCGAGATGCAGGCTCCCGTATCCCGGAGCAGAGACACACGGATCTTCGTGACGAACGCTACACCGTTGACACCTTTGTTGGCCAGCGCGTCCCAGTAAACCAGACCGTGATACCCCGGATCGGGTTCCGTGAATTCCGGGAACTTGCCGTTGTTCCAGGGGAAGTCGCCTTTTTCCACGATGATGCCGGCAATGGACGTGCCGTGTCCGCCCACATACTTGGTCGCGGAACTGGCAATGATATCCGCACCGAAATCGAACGGACGCACCAGCCCGACACCGATGGTATTATCCACGATCAGCGGGATGCCGGCATCGTGGGCGATCTTGGCGATGACCTCGAAATCCGGCGTATCCAAACGGGGATTGCCGATCGTTTCCACATAAACGGCACGAGTCTTTTCATTGATGGCCTGTTTGAACTGCTCCGGACTTTGGGAATCAACAAAGACCACCTTGCGACCCAGCTTCGGCATGACATAATGGAACATCTGATAAGTCCCGCCATAGAGATTATTGCCGGCCACGATCTCATCCCCCATCCGGGTCAGGTTCAGCACCGTGTAGAAGATAGCAGCCGAACCGCTGGCAACTGCCAGAGCCGCGCTGCCTCCTTCCACTGCGGCCATGCGTTTCTCAAAAACTTCCGTCGTGGGATTGTTCAACCGGGTGTAGATATTGCCCTCTTTTTTCAGGGCGAAAATATCCGCCGCATCCTGCACGCTTTTGAAAACAAAAGAGGTCGTCTGATAAAGCGGTGCCCCGCGTGAACCCGTTACCGGATCGGGGATCTGCCCCGCGTGGATAGACAATGTTCCTAAACCTGTATTCTTTGGAAAATTCATGCTTTTAATACTCCATTCTCAATTACTAATTCATCAGATTCTGTGTTCACATCGGCAAACAGCCATGTGGAAAGATAACACTCACTGCAGGAAGACACGATCACCAGGATGCGCTTGTTCAATTTGACTATCGGGGTATTTCCAATAGTTTCTGTAATACTGCTGTATATTTTCATCTTATCGTTCTGAAGCATCCTTTCGGGATATTCCTCACAACTCCACCAAGTTATTGTAGATTCCGAGAAAAAAACCGTCAATCATTTTTAAAAAATATAACCATCAGCGTCAATCTCTGTTTGCAGTGGCACACTTTATGCTATACCATTTCCGTCACTCCGTGGAAGGCGGTGTAAAAAATATGGATTTATCACAATATAGATTCAAAAGAGAAGAGAGGTATTCAGCAAAGCGCTCCATACAATCCCATAACTTTTCCTTCAAAGCGCCTGATGCTCAATCTGTCAGTCTGGTAGGCGATTTCAACCAGTGGGATCCCTCCGTGCATCCGATGAAAAAGCAGGCTGACGGCTTTTGGACGATCCAGATCCCCCTGCACCACGGTCATCACCGCTACCAGTTCATAGTGGATGGTGTGCCCACACTGGACCCGATGGCTCAGGGCATCGTCCGCAACGAGAAAAACGAACGTGTCTCCCTGGTCGCCATCAGTTAGAACCTTTTCTCACTCAACAAAAAAAGCTCCCGTTTGGGAGCTTTTTCGCTTTTTAAGACGGATATGATAGCGCTATTTCAGCGCGATCTGGCAGTTCAGTTTCCGGCCTTTGGCAATGTCGAAATTCAGCACCTCAAAGGCCACACTGGGGATACTGCCGTCCAGTTCCACTTGCAGACGGGTGGTTCCCGGCGGGAGCCGCAGCGTCTCAGGCAGCTTTACGCCGTTTCCTGCCGCTTTCAGATCCAGAATAAACGGCAGATCGTTTCTGCAAACGATGCCGGCAGTCCCTCTGCGGATACCTTCATCCATCAATTTCAAGCTGAACGCCTTCTCAAAAATAGCTTTCAGCCAGACTTCGTTGCCGATCAGCAGATCGCGTACACCGGGCAGATAATAATAGACCGCCGTGCGTCCTTCATTCAGCGCCTCGCGCACACCTTCCAGACTGCGTTCTTTCACAAACAACAGCGTCATGGGACGATGCTCACCCAGGCTCCAGTTGGTCATATAAGCCGTGGCGCTATGACAATCGGAATTGCCGAACATCGTCACGTTATACCTCTGACACCACTGCATGACATCGGGCTGATAATCACGGGCGTCCCCTTCAAAACCGTTGACCACCTCAAAGCCCTTCAGGATGCCCTCGCGCAGGAGGATCTCCATTTCGGGATACCAGGTGGACTTGATTTCCTTCTGTCCCCAGGCCGGATGATTCCAGAAAATAAACGCGTTCTGTTTGGCCGCGGCGTAAACCGCGTCCATCAGCTTCTCTTGGATCAGCGCCAAAAAATCGGTCAGGAACAGCGCGTTCAAA
>JAEENR010000163.1 GCA_016283885.1 Verrucomicrobiota bacterium | reverse complement strand
TGTTTTGTTTAATAAAGCGATAACGACTCTTGTCCAGTATCCGCGCGGCAAAGAAGGTTCATCTTATACGGTTCCCGCCACGGTCACCGTGATCGCTCCGGACGCGTTCACGGAATGTATGAAACTGGATGCTGTGGTATTAGGAAACCGGGTGACCACTATTGGTGAAGCCGCTTTCTGGGGCTGTGAATTTCTGGAGCAGATCAATATCCCGGCCAGTGTCACTTCCATTGGTGGATATGCGTTCCAACATGCGGGTCTGCTCAATGTGACCCTGCCGGAAAGCGTTACTGAGATCAGTGACTACGCGTTTGAAGACTGTTACGACCTGAGAACGATCACCCTGGGCAGCAAAGTAACGTCCATAGGTGAGTATGCGTTTTCACGTTGTTCCAGTTTAGGCAGTTTCACGATTCCCGCTTCGGTGACGAAGATCGGTGACTACGCCTTCAAGGGATGCAGAATGATAGAGAGTTTCACGATCCCCAACAGCGTGACGACAATGGGATCGGGTGTTTTTTCGGAGTGTACCGCTTTGAGCAATGTCACGCTTTCGGATAAGCTCACCTCTATAAGTTCGTACATGTTCAAAAAGTGTACTCATCTGACCAGTATCAATATCCCTGACAGTGTGACCAAGATCGGTACCTATGCTTTTCTGGGTTGTGAAAGACTGGCCGATGTGACCCTCTCCCGCAATTTGGAGAATATTCAGGGGAGTGTGTTCAGCGGCTGCGAAAAACTGACCAAGATCACTCTGCCGTACAGTTTGAAGGAAATAGGCTACAGTGTGTTTAATGATTGCGTCAAACTGACAGAGGTTTACTATGAGGGAGATTGCCCGGCAGCCGGTTTGAGTCTTTATGAGGGAACACCCGATAGCTTGCTCAGCTATTATCCGACCGGGAATGCCTCCTGGATCGAAAGGATCGAGGGCGGCAAATGGCGCGACAGAGGTGTGGCTACCTGGGATCCGGAACCCCGGCCGCCTACTCCGACAGGGGATTTCACCTATACTTATGAGAACGGTGTTCTGACCCTGTACTTTACGGGAACTCTCTGCCAAAGCTCCGATGCCGTCCATTGGACAGAAATTCCCTCGGCCACCAGTCCTTACAAAGTGGTGATCAAAGAAAAGAAACTGTTCTTCTGCGCCAAGGCAGGGGACACTCCTCCTCCCAGCAAAGATATCATCATCCCGCTGGCGGACGGTGTGGATCTGGAGATGCTCTGGGTCGAACCCGGTACCTTTATGATGGGCAGTCCTGAAAATGAGTTTGGACGCTTTACAGATGAAGTTCAGCATCAAGTCACTCTGACCAAAGGCTATTGGCTGGGCAAGTACGAAGTGACCCAGGCACAGTATGTGGCTCTTATGGGTTCTAACTATTCCCAGTTCAAAGATCCCACTCGTCCGGTGGAATGTGTTTTCTGGAGTGAAGCGACCAATTTCTGCGCCAAGCTGACCGAGATCGAGAGAGCGGCCGGCCGTCTGCCGGAAGGCTATGAATACACTCTGCCGACAGAGGCACAATGGGAATACGCCTGCCGCGCCGGAACGACCACCGGTCTGTACAGCGGCAAAGAGAACACCTCCACCAGAGGTGTGTGCCCGAATGTGGATGAAATAGCCTGGTATGATCAAAACAGCGGTTCAACCACTCATCTGCCGGGACAGAAACAGCCCAACGCCTGGGGATTCTATGACATGGCCGGCAACGTTGCCGAATGGTGTCAGGATTGGATGGGCGCTTATTCGACCCAGGCGCAGGTAGATCCCACGGGGCCGGAAACAGGCAAAGGACGTGTGCTGCGCGGCGGCGATTGGAACAACTACGCTCAATTCTGCCGTTCTGCGGCCCGGCACAGCAATCCTCCTGATTCCTGGATCACAAGCAGCATCGGTTTCCGTGTGGCGCTGACCGCGACCGGTTCTTCGGAGACATGCGGACTTCCAGTACCCGGTTTGAACGCGAAGATTTCTTTGCCAAACAATGTGGATCTGAAAATGATCTGGATCGAGCCCGGCACGTTCATCATGGGCAGTCCCGAAGACGAACTGGGCAGATTTGATGATGAAACTCAGCATCAGGTGACACTGACACAGGGCTACTGGTTAGGAACGTATGAAGTGACTCAGGCTCAGTATCAGGCTTTGATGAACGAGAATCCCTCTGAGTTCAAAGGCGCCGATCTGCCGGTGCAGCTGGTAACCTGGTATAATGCGAAGGATTTCTGCGCCAAGCTGAACGAGATCGAGAAAGCGGCGGGCCGTCTGCCGGAAGGATATGAATATACCCTGCCGACCGAGGCTCAGTGGGAATACGCCTGTCGTGCCGGAACGACAACGGCCTTGAACAGCGGAAAAAATCTGTCAGATGAGGACGAATGTCCTGAAATAGCTGAGGTAGGGTGGTATAAATATGACAGTGACGGCACGCCCCATCCGGTAGGACAGAAGCTGCCGAATGCCTGGGGATTGTATGATATGCACGGGAATGTGTATGAATGGTGTTCAGACGTGTATGACGATTATCCTCCGGTTTCAGAGGTAACGGATCCTGTGGGCCCTGAATCGGGGGTGTTTGGTCCGTACCGCGTTCTGCGCGGCGGCAGTTGGAACAGTGTTGCGTACCTCGGACGTTCGGCGTATCGGAATGGCAACTCCCCGGAGAAGACTGTGAATATTTACGGTTTCCGTCTGGCGCTGGTCGCGGCGACTTCTTCTGAGACATCCGGACTTCCCGTGCCGGGTTCAAATGCGTCCATCATTTTGCCGAATGACAAGGATTTGGACATGATCTGGGTCGAACCCGGTACCTTCATGATGGGCAGTCCTCAAGATGAGCTGGGCAAGCAGGGTAACGAAACTTATCAGCAAGTGACCATAACGCAAGGCTACTGGATGGGCAAATATGAAGTGACACAGGCACAGTATGAAGCAGTGATGGGGACGAATCCAGCCGGTTTCAGAGGAGACAATAATCCAGTTGAATTTGTAAGCTGGGATGACGCTATGGAATTCTGTGCCAAGCTGACCGAGATCGAGAAAGCGGCGGGTCGTCTGCCGGAAGGCTATGAATATTCTCTGCCGACGGAAGCGCAGTGGGAATATGCCTGCCGCGCCGGGACGACAACGGCTCTGAACAGCGGAAAAAATCTGTCAGGTTACAATGAATGTCCTGAAGTGGATGAAGTGGCCTGGTATACATATAACAGTAACAGCACGACCCATCCGGTAGGACAGAAACAGGCGAATGCCTGGGGATTGTATGACATGCATGGGAATGTGTTGGAATGGTGTTTGGATTGGTATCCCGGATATGAGAATTCAATGCGAGTCTTGCGTGGCGGCAGTTACAGCAGTCTTGCGTTTATGTGCCGTTCGGCTTACCAAGGTGGCAGTTATCCGGGCAGCCGCTGGAACTACATTGGTTTTCGTCTGGCGCTGATTCCGGCCCAATAGAGGCTTTTTGAGCTGAAAACAAAGATCCCCGATGTGAAAAAACACCGGGGATTTTTTATAACGCCTCTATCACTAGTTCCTCATGTACTGGAGGATCTGTTCCTGGGTGATGGGCTTGGTGAGGATGCCGTCGAAGTAGCTCAT
>JAEENR010000162.1 GCA_016283885.1 Verrucomicrobiota bacterium | reverse complement strand
CTTCCACTCATAAGCCAACTACATGAAAAACAACGACAAAACAACACGCAGTTCTTATACAAATTTTAAACAGCTTATGCAACACATTTCGGGTAAAAAGGGTAAAAATTTTATCTGTGTTTATCCGTGTCCATCCGTGGTTCTTTTAATACCATCCGTGGTTCTTTTCTCTCCTTCCACTCAAATTAGCGAGGAACCCAAAAAATTGACTTTTCTGAGAATTTTTATATCAAAAAAAATCTCTTTTTGATATACTTATCTTTGTTGCGCAAGTATTGCAAATAAATGCGTATTACATACAAAAGTGATAAAATTGAAAGGGCTTGCACTGATTTTGAGTACGCTCTCAAAAAATGCAAATACTCCCAAGAGTTAGTGTTAAAGCTGCACTTACGCATCAAACAAATAAAAGGCGCTCAAACAGTTGAGGAAATGTTACTCAATAAAATCGGAAGATGCCATAAGCTTTCCGGTAACAGGAAAAACCAATACGCGGTTGACTTAGTACATCCTCAGCGCCTCGTGTTTACAGTGAGCGGCGATGAAATACAGATCGCCGAAATTTTAGAGATTACAGATTATCATTAAAAAGGATCTGATATGATCGTTAGAAGCAGAAAAACAGTAGCGATCCCACCGGGTGAAACGATCAAAGAGCAACTCGAAGATCGCCAAATGACCCGGAAAGAGTTTGCGTCCAAAATGGATATGACCGAAAATCATATTCGCAAACTGCTTGATGGAGATATACAGCTCACTTCGGATGTCGCGACGCGTCTTGAAAAAGTGCTGGGTATCCCAGCCAACTTCTGGAACAATCTCGAAGCCGGTTACAGGGAAGACCTCGAACAAGTCAAATCCGAAAATGAAATGGATGCCGACTTGAAACGAGATAAAATCCCTTCATATACATAGGATTTGCCAACTCAGACAAAACGAAACCCCGGATCTTTCCGGGGCTTTTTTTACCATTTTCGTTCATCTATTATCCAACCTCACCCACAATGGTTCTGGGTTCCAAGGAATATCATCCCCCAAACATCTTTCATCTATCCGGTTAGGACCGCTTGACCAAATCACAAATGGAAAACAGTCTCGAAATTCGACAACCATTTTTAAGTTTTCAGCAATGTTTGTCGTGTAATCAATATGAAAAGGTTCTCCCCAACCATCAAACTTCAACGCGTTGAACTGTTCAGGAGTAAATCCGAAACGTGTCGCAGAAGGTGAAATTAAGTCAAAAAGGATATTTATATCAAGAGGTTCCCCTTTCATTTTTTCTCTGACTGTTCGTTGTCCAGTACTGTCTACCAGGAAAAGAATGCTGCAAAGTTTCGATTGAGTCTTTCTCACTGATGTAGATGAAAAACTATCTATCAGGCTGGCTGCAAACAACAGAAAAGGAAGCGTGAATAAGAATATCCATAACCATCTTTTGTTTTTATTGCTTAGGCACTGCATATAACGTAATTCCTCTGTTTTTATCGTAACGGTAGTTTTCAAAAAAGATTTCAATTTCTTCAACAACGTTTTTAATTATAACATAAACAGATATCACATTGATTCCCAAAAAAGAGGAAGGTAAAAACACGGAGGGATAAATTTTCTTTTTAATTAATTTCCCATTGTAATTAAACTCTAAGCAAATCCCGGTTCTCAAATTAGCCAAATAATATAATTCCTGTTTTTCTAATTCTTCCGGTGTAAAACCATCTATAATCAAGCCATATCTGGATACATCGTAATCACATTCTCCTCCATTCGTCAACTCGATGGCATCAGCAATTGTCATTCCCAAAGGATAACGATTTAACTGAATCACCTTTTCGAGCATTCCCAGAGAGATAAAAAGTAAAAGAAAAAGTAAGATTTTCTTCCAAGGCTTATCTATCAATTTCATAATGGATAAATTATAAATTTTATTAAAATCTTTATTTTAATAACTTATCTGTGTTCATCTGCGTCCATCCGTGGTTCTTTTAATACCATCCGTGGTTCTTTTCAAAACCCCTTAGCGCCGCAGATAGCGCATCTGGCTGACAGCCGGATAGATGAAAAGGAATTCGTCAGCGGGCTTGATCAGGTCGGGATAGATGGGATTCAGACTTTGCAGGAGGACCTTCTCGCCGTATTTGCCCACACGTTTATATTTCTTGAAAACCACACCCAGTGAATAGACCGGGTCGGCGTTTTCCCTGAACCGTGCCACCACATAATCCCCGTTGCGAGGTTCGGTGCTGGGAGAAAAGATGATACGATCCCCCGCGTGGAATTCCGGCTCCATGCTGTCACCGTCCAGGATCAGCGCGAAAGCGTTCTCATCGGGACACTCGGACGGCAGCACTTCATCCAGCTGGCCGCTCAGCTCCGAATAATCCCTGGCCAGTCCGGCCCGCGCCCACGAGATCACCGGCACCAGTCTGGGTTTTCGGGCACTCAGATCCAGCTCGTCCGCTCCGCCGGTGCCAAAAAGCAGCTGATCCAGACTCACCTGGAATATATGAGCCAGCCTCAGCAAAGCCGGAACACTGATCCCGGTGCATCCGTTCTCAAAATTGCCAAGAGTGGAAACCGCTATGCCGGAGCGGGTCGAAAGCTCGCGCAAAGTCCATCCATGCGCCTTTCTCAGTTTTTTTAAATTGTTCTGCATATCCGTTCAATATCCAACATCGGGCAGAAAACCCGTTTTTAATTTCAGATCGGGAAGCTCACCATTCGCCTGCAAATAGAGGTCAAAGATCCGCTCCACACAGCGCCCCAGCAGCAGCGCGTCGCCCCGCGCGTCATGCCGGCGCAGACCGTCCGCGTCCACGCCCAACCGGTCAATGACCGCGTCCAGACCGTGGCTCATCCCGCGCCGTCCCCATAACTGCCAGGACATCAGCATCGAATCGCAATACTGCACGGGACGCGGCTGGAATCCACAGTAGCCGCAGGCCGACTGGATGAACTTGATATCGAACCGGTTCCCGTTATGAGCCAGCAGCACTGATTCCCCCGACCAGCGGGAGAACTGCGCCAGGACCGATTCGATCGGCGGCGCGTCCTTCACATCCTCATTGGTGATCCCCGTATATTGAGTGATCCAGGCCGGGATCCTCCGCCCCGGATTCACATAAGAACAAAAACACTCCTCCGGGCACATCCGGCCGTGGATCATCTTGACCGCTGCGATCTGGATGATGCGGTCATACTCCGGGGACATCCCCGTCGTTTCCAGGTCGTAAATGGTGATCGGCGGCAGCAGGCGTTTCATAACATCCCTTACTTCAAAGCCCTGCGCTGATGAAAAGCTCCCAGATGAGTCAAAACGGCGATCTGGGTGCAGTCATAACGGGGCGTGCGGCAGAACCGCTCCGCGTACTCCGGATGGCAACGCGCCTGCTCCGGAGTGAAATACCAAAGCCATTCCCGGTAAGACATTTCATCCGGGCAAGCCGGGAACAGCCGCGCGTTCCATAAACTGCACCGCTCCGGCGAGCCGGGCTGATCCCATATCCAGGAAGCCTCGATCCCCGTCAGCTCCAGCCATTTTGCCAAAGGCATCCCGCAGAAAGTACCGCCCGCGGCCAAACTATCCTTGAAACTGTCCCGCACCCCGTAAGGACGGATGAACCAGCAGCGGTCTCCCCCGGAAGTCGTTCCCTGCGCGATATCCAGACAAGCTCCCTGCGGCAGAAACAGTTCCCGGTCCACCGTCACCCCGGTCATGACATTCTCGCCGCCTAACTTGACAGGAGCGTTCAGGATGCAGCCTTCTACCCAAAATGAAGTCCCTTCCACCTGACCGCCGGGCTTGCGGACTGTATTCAAAAGAAACTGCCGTCCGCGGCTGCCCCGGCAAAGAGTTTCCGCGCTGGACATCAGCTGGAGAGTCGTCCCGAAATGAAGAAACTCACAGCGCGACACCTTCTGGCAATACAGCGGCAGATCCTTCAATCCATTGTAAAGTGTCTGGAGATCAGCATCCTCCAGTTTGGAACCGCTCTCCCGTACCGACCGGAGATAATGCTCAAAACCGGACTGAGTCCCCAGCGCGCAGCAGATCTCCCGGTAAATATCCAGCCCCTGCTCCAGCGTGATCTGATGGAACCGTCCCGTCCATTCCAGACGGCCATCCGGTGTCACTGTCATCCCGGCCGCGGCCATCATCCCGGCAGCGAACCGCGCGTCAAAACTCATCAAACCGGCATCCAGCAAGCCCTTCTGATCCTCCAGAACGGCTCCGGCCGAGCGCATCATTTCCAGAGAAGGCTTTTGCAGATAAAGCCGGGCACTTCCATCCGCGTCCGCGCACAGCACTCCGTGTTTGGAACACTGCTCCAGCGAACTGGGCACACAGACTGCCGTCATG
>JAEENR010000161.1 GCA_016283885.1 Verrucomicrobiota bacterium | reverse complement strand
CTTTGGCCGGGTTTTTGATGTAAAAATCCATCGGTGCGATATTGGGCGGCAGGGTCACTCCGCTGTAATCGGGAAAGATGTCCGCCTGTTCCGCCGCGGCCGGGCGCGCGAAACCGAAAGACAGGCTCAGCAAAATCAAAAAGCAAAGGATCCTCATTCTTCCTCCTCCTCCGGTGTCAACTTCAGACTGCCGGTCATGGAAAACAGGTGGTAGAACCAGTAGGTATCCCCATAAGCCGGAGCCAGTGTCTCAAAAATCTTCATCGAATCGGCTTTCGCGTTCCGGCTGTAAAGCTCCCTGAAATGCTGGAAACGTGCCTCTGTGCCGGGTGAGATCGTGTAGCCGCTCAGCGAGAAGGCGGGATCCTCCTGCCGCGCGATGCAAACCACTTCCTCAATGTGCCGGGGCAGCCGGGAATAGTTTTGCGCGCGGAATGCCGGCAGCAGACCGATGATCCCGGCGTGGTTTTTATAACCCATGTACTCCGCGGCCAGGAATTCCAGCGCCATCCGGTGCTGAGGATCATTTTTCAGGCTCTGCCGCATCTGGAACTCCGCCGGATCGGCCAACGCGAAATAATTCTCCGTAAAACGATGCGCGTAATAAGGTTTCACCGCCGGATGCTCTTTCATGGCGGGATCTTCCCGGCTGGCGGCCAGCAGTTCCCCGGCGCGGGCCTTCCAGAACGGATTTTTCGCCAGATAGCCCCAATAAACACGGGCGGTCTCCGGCTGTTCCTTCAGTGTATAGATGATCCCCAGATCGTAATAGACTTCCGGCGCGTCTCCGATCCTTTCCAGCGTTTCCATCGCGAAATGTTCCCCGGAATTGACAAACCCCATCGCCAGCATGGTCTTGTAATACGGTTCCGGCGCCACGAAAGGAACGTCCGGCAACACAGCCGTTTTTTTGTTCAGGGGGAACATGAACAGGTTTTCCAGCAGCTGCCCCTGCTGATAGAGGCTGCAGCGGACGGTGTAAGCCAGAGTCGGAGTCATCGCGTCCAGAGAGGATGCGCGCACCAGGGCTTTGACATGGTTTCCGCGGCTGGCCAGGCTCAGGATATAGGCTTCCTCACGTTTCTCCTGGCTGTCCAGAAAGGTATAAAGCATCACACCGGCCAGGATCAATGCCGGGGCCGTCCAAAGGAAACGGATCTCCCCGACCCCGTCGGAGGGAGCGGGCTTTTTCCAGAACAGCGTCCGCGCCAGGCACAAAACAGCTAAAACAAGGATCCCCGTCAGACTCCAGAGGATCACCGGCTCCCAGCACATCTGCGTTCCGCTCAGGACTAAACAGAGCGGTGTCAGACAAAGGACTTTTGCCCAAAGTCTTCGGGGACGCGCGATCCCCCACAGCAGCGCGAAAGGACACCAGCCCAGAAGCCCATACAGCAAAACAGCGGATAACGGGCCGGCTCCCAGACTGATCATCCAGCGGTCCGCATACCGGATATGATCCCAGAGGGAATTTTGTTCAGGATGGATGGCAAAATAAGCCGTACTGGCATCGGGACGAATGACTTGATAAAACGCCTCCGGATGGACGAACATCCCCAGATAAAACAACGCCAGGACCGCGCTTACCGCCGCCCATAACCCAAAATCACGCAGTGGATTCTCTCCTGCCGCTGTTGTCTCCGCTGTCGGACTCATCTCTCCGGTCTCTTATAGAAAGACAAAAAACAAAACAATCTTTCGTTTATAACGGACACGATTAAAAGCGTTTTTTCCCCGTTTTGCAATAAAAAAATCCCCGGTGGTCTTTCACACCGGGGATCTTTGTTTTCAGCTCAGACAGCTTTTATCTGACCGGAACGAGGGCGAGGCGGAAGCCCACGTTTTCGTAACCGCGATCCGGAGCATCGTAGCCGCGATACGCCGAACGGCAAGCCTTGGCAAAGATATCAAAGCTGCCACCGCGATGTACACGGTTGATGCCCTTGTCTGACCCTGTGGGATCCGTCACTGCTGAATCCGGATAATCTCCATACAAGTCAAAACACCATTCATTCACATTTCCGTGCATATCATAGAAGCCCCAAAGATTCGGATCTCTCCGTCCGTCAGGCTTTGTTTCACCGTTGCTGTTGTATTCATAAAAGCCCACTTCATCCATTTCGGGACATTCATACTCACTCGACAGATTCTTTCCGCTGTTCAGGGCTGTCCTCGTTCCGGCGCGGCAGGCATATTCCCACTGCGCTTCGGTCGGCAGAGAGTATTCATATCCTTCCGGCAGACGACCGGCTCTGCGTTCGATTTCTGTCACCTTGGCACAGAATTCCATCGCGTCATACCAGCTGACACTTTCCACCGGACAGCGATAAAACTCATAAGCGGAAGGATTTGTCCCCATCACAGCTTCATACTGTTTCTGGGTCACTTCATACTTGCTCAGCCAGTAGTTTTGCGTCAGTGTCACAAAGTGCGAGGTCTCATCACCATATCTGCCCAGTTCACTTTCCGGGCTGCCCATCGTGAACGTACCCGGCGTAACACCGATCATGTCCACATCACCCGCCCCCGACAGCCAGAGCGCGAAATCGGGGCTTGGGGCCAGCGCCACACGGAAGCCGACACTCACATATTGGTAGTTGAGATCACCTTTATTCCGACTCGCGGAACGACAGCCCATCGCGGTACGATCCCAGGCACCGCCGCGCATGATATGTTCTGTACCCAAGGTCGGTCCCCGGGGATCAGTCACATCAGAAGTCGGATAAGCTCCGTACCAGTCTGAACACCATTCCAGCACATTTCCGTGCATATCATAGAGTCCCCAGGCATTCGGCATCTTCTGCCCCACCGGATGACTCGCCTTGTTGGCATTGAACATGTACCAGCCCACTTCATCCAGATTGGGACAAGGTTCTTCCCACTTCTGTTCCTCTGTCGGGATATTCTTTCCGTTATTGAAAGCCGTTGTTGTTCCGGCACGGCAGGCGTATTCCCACTGTGCTTCGGTCGGCAGAGTGTATTTATACCCTATCGGCAAACGGCCTAATTCGCGCGCTCTCGCTGTCAGCCTGGCGCAGAATTCCATCGCATACTGCCAACTGATACTCTCCATCGGCAGATCGGCTCCACGGCAGTAGGAGTTATTCCAGCCCATTACGGCTTCAAACTGCGCCTGAGTCACTTCATACTTGCCCAGCCAGTAGCCCGACAGATACACATCATGCTGTACCTCTTCGGGATCTCTGCCCAGCTCGTTTGCGGGACTGCCCATCGTGAACTTGCCCGAACCGATCCAGAGCATATCCAGACTTACATCCTCCGACAGAGAGAGCGTAAAGTCTCTGATGTGTGTCAGTGCCACACGGAAACCTACGTTATTGAGCCGGTAGTCCGGTCCGGCGTAGCCCCGAACCGCCGAACGGCAGCGGTTAGCGGAGCTGTTCCAGGCGCCGCCGCGATCCACGCGAGCCCAGTTAGGGACCGCACCCGTAGGATCGGTCACAGATGAAATCGGATAATCTCCATACCAGTCTGAACACCATTCCCACACATTCCCGTACATATCATACAGTCCCCAGGCATTCGGCAGTTTTTGCCCCACCGGGTGGGTCGTGCCTTGACTGTTGCCATCGAACCAAG
Organism: Verrucomicrobiota bacterium; assembly: GCA_016283885.1. Lineage (GTDB taxonomy): Bacteria > Verrucomicrobiota > Verrucomicrobiia > Limisphaerales > UBA1412 > UBA1412. The sequence continues at coordinate 5,643 of JAEENR010000161.1, read as the reverse complement.
CCAAATTCCTCCCGGCATACCATTCCCCGGCATACATTTCAGAAAGCGGCTCACTTCCGTCATACAAGGCACTGCTCGTTCCGGCACGGCAGGCGTATTCCCACTGTGCTTCGGTCGGCAGGGTATATTCATACCCTTCCGGCAGACGGCCCGCTTCACGCTCAATAGCTGTCAGCCTGGCGCAGAAATTCGTCGCGTCATTCCAGCTCACCTTTTCCACCGGCAGATCGGCCCCTGTAAACTCGGAAGGATTGCTGCCCATCACGGCTTCATACTGCGCCTGGGTCACTTCATACTTGCCCAGCCAGTAGCCTTGCGTCAGGGTCACTTCATGCTGGAATTCATCATCATCTCTGTCCGCCTCATATCTGTCACTGCCCATCTTGAACTTGCCCGGCTCGATCCAGATCATGCGCAAGTTCACATCCTCCGCCAGCGGGATCTCGATATTCTTGCTGGAAATCGAAGCCAGCGCCACGCGGAACCCCGTCCTGCTAGTATTGCCCTTGCCCTGTCCCCTCCGGTAGGCGGAACGGCATTCCGCCGCTTTGCTGTTCCAGCTGCCGCCGCGTACAACGCAGGACAGAGAGGAACCGTCAAACACAAAAGGATCGGTCTCCGGTTTGCGAGGATAATTGTAATCCGTGGTCGAACACCATTCCTGCACATTTCCGTGCATGTCGTAGAAACCCCAGGCATTCGGCAGCTTCTGGCCCACGGAATGAGTATATATGCCGCTAACCTGGTTGCCTTCATACCAGCCCACTTCATCCATTTCAGGACAACTCCTTTCATCAGACAAATTCTTTCCGCTGTTCAGCGCGGTCGTTGTCCCGGCACGACAGGCGTATTCCCACTGCGCTTCGCTCGGCAGGGTGTATTCATACCCTTCCGGCAGACGACCGGCCGCTCTTTCGAGATCGGTCAGTTTATCGCAGAACATCTTTGCCTCAAACCAGTTCACACGTTCCACCGGCAGATCGGCTTCTTTGTCCCCGGAAGGATTCGTTCCCATAATCGCTTGATACTGCGCCTGAGTGACTTCATATCTGCCCAGCCAGTAGCCCTGGGTCAGGGTCACCTGATGCTGCGTTTCATTATGATCTCTGCCCAGCTCGTCTTCGGGACTGCCCATCATGAACGTACCCGGCTCGACCCAGATCATGTCCAGATCCACATCCTCCGCCAGCGGGATCGTCATATTGCGATTGATCGGAGCCAGCGCCACACGGAAACCAATGCTGAGGGAAGTGGAGGTGTTCAAGCGAACGTTCCGGGCCGCGGAACGACAATTCTTGGCACCATCGTCATAGTAACTGTAACTGCCTCCGCGCACTGCATAGTACGGTTCTGTGTCCTCTTGCACCGGATCCACTACCGGTGTTGTCGGATATCTGTTTTTCGCGTCCAGACACCATTCAAATACATTCCCGTGCATGTCATACAATCCCCAGCCATTCGGCTGTTTCAAACCCACCGGATGGGTCTTGCTCTCGCTGTTGCACCAATACCAGCCCACCGGATCCAGATTGGGACATTCACCATAGATTTGGTCGTCTGTCTCAATATTGGTTCCGTTGTTGAAAGCGGTCGTCGTTCCGGCACGGCAGGCGTATTCCCATTGCGCTTCGGTCGGCAGAGTGTATTCATAACCCTGCGGCAGACGGCCCGCCGCTTGTTCGATCGCTGTCAGCCTGCCGCAAAATAGCATCGCGTCATTCCAGCTGACTAGTTCCACCGGCTGATCGGCTCCTATGAAACGGGAAGGATTCGTTCCCATGATGGTCTCGTACTGGGCCTGAGTGACCTCATACTTCCCCATCCAGTAGCCCTTGGTCAGGGTCACTTCGTGCAGGGTTTCATCCCCGCCGGCACCCAGTTCGTCTTCCGGACTGCCCATCATGAACGTGCCCGGATTGATCCAGTTCATATTCAAATCCACCTTATCCGACAGCGGGATCGTCATATTCTTGGTAGGAGCCAATACCACGCGAAAGCCAAGAATATAGATCCCCTGAGTTGATGAATTGTGAGCCCCCCTACAAGCTGAACGACAAGATTCAGCTGGGTTAAAAAAAGAACCCCCGCGCGCGACAGGAGTTATTCCGGTACTGGGTAGAGGATCTGTTACAGGTGACACGGGATAAGCCTTTATTACATCCATGTCTAAACACAATTCCCACACATTCCCATGCATATCATACAGTCCCCAGGCATTCGGCTGCTTCTGTCCTACCACAGAAGTCATTCCAGCGCCACTAAAGAAATACCAAGCTACTTCCTCGACTTCAGAACATTGGGAGGAATTAGACAGATTCTTACCACTGTTCAAAGCGGTCGTTGTCCCGGCCCGGCAGGCATATTCCCACTGTGCTTCTGTAGGCAAGGTATATTTATATCCATCCGGCAGTCTTCCCGCCGCTTTTTCGATTTCTGTCAGTTTTGCGCAAAATTCCATCGCGGTTTCCCATCTTACTTGCTCCACAGGTTTTTCATCGCCTCCGTAATAGGAAGGATTGCTTCCCATGATGGCTTTGTATTGCCCTTGTGTCACTTCAAACTTACCCAGCCAATAGCCTTGGGTCAATATCACCCGATGTTGTGTTTCTTCTGCATCTCTGCCTTTCTCTCCTTCAGGACTGCCCATCATGAACGAACCCGGTTCGATCCAGATCATGTCCAGATTTACCGTATCTGAAAGCGGTATCCTTATATCCTTGTCAATAGCCTGGACCGATGACAGCGCCACGCGAAATCCGCAGAAATAGCTGCTATAGGTTGGGCCGTAATTGCTGCGGGACGCGGAACGGCAGCTGCCCGCTATGAGATTCCATCCACCTCCGCGTATGACGCGGCTCGTACCATTGTTTGGGCCTTTGGGATCGACTTCCGGAGCCAATGGATAAGATCCATTCCAGTCTAAACACCATTCCAATACATTCCCGTGCATATCATACAATCCCCAGGCGTTCGGTTTCTTTTGTCCCACCGAATGGGTCATGTTGCCACTATTGCCACCATACCAGCCCACTTCATTCATTTCGGTACATTGGGAGATATTAGACAAATTCTTGCCGCTGTTCAAAGCCGTTGTTGTTTCGGCCCGGCAGGCGTATTCCCACTGAGCTTCGGTCGGCAGCGTATATTCGTACCCTGCCGGCAAACGCCCGGCTTCTCTCTCGGATGCTGTCAGTTTGGCACAGAAAGCCATCGCGTCCTCCCAGCTCACCTTTTCCACCGGCAGAGTAGCTCCCTGGAACTTGGAAGGATTCTTCCCCATAATGGCTTGATACTGTTTTTGAGTCACTTCATACTTGCCCAGCCAGTATCCCTGAGTCAGGGTCACTTCATGCTGGGTTTCATAGTTCTCTCTGCCCCGCTCATTTTCCGGACTGCCCATCATGAACGTACCCGGTTCGATCCAAACCATAGCCAGATTGACATCACCCGAAATAGGGATCGTCATATCACCATCATCGGAAATCACAACCGGAGCCAGTGCCACGCGGAAGCCTAAGCTGGCGTACACGGCATCGGGCTTATCGTTGCCCCGATACGCTGAACGGCAAGCCCAAGCAGCATTCCACCAGCTGCCCCAGCGAACCGCCCGGTCAGTACCAGTGTCAGGCCCTGTTGGATCAACTACCGCTGTTGTCGGGTAATCTTCATACCAGTCTAAACACCATTCCCCCACGTTCCCGTGCATGTCATACAATCCCCAGGCATTCGGTTTCTTTTGGCCTCCAGAATGGGTACAGATCAAATTATTATTATAACTCTCCTTGCCCCCATTGTACCAATACCAGCCCACTTCATCCATTTCAGGACATTGATACTCATCTGACAAATTCTTTCCGCTGTTCAAAGCAGTCGTTGTTCCGGCCCGGCAGGCGTATTCCCATTGCGCTTCAGTGGGCAATGTATATTCATAACCTTCCGGCAGTCTGCCGGCTTCTCTTTCAATGTCTGTCAATTTGGAACAAAACTTCATCGCGTCATTCCAGGTTACCTGTTCCACCGGCAAATCGGCTCCCTTGTCCCAGGAAGGATTCGTACCTGTCACTGCTTTATACTGTGCCTGGGTCACCTCATACTTACCCAGCCAGTAGCCCTTGGTCAGGGTCACCTGATGCTGAGTTTCATTATTCTCTCTGCCCAGCTCGTTTTTCGGACTGCCCATCATGAACGTACCCGGTTTGATCCAGATCATATCCAGATCCACATTGCCAGGTAAAGAAATGACAGCATTTTCACCGGGCAATACTTGATCCTCAGGAACTGAGGATCCTTCTTTGAAACAGAAAAACTGTTTCCTGTCACCCATCTTCACTTTATAGGGACTGACGGCGGATTCCACCTTTGTCCAGTTTACAGCGTCATCACTTTCATAAAGTTCACCCGTAAAGTTCAAAATAAGTTCCTTATTTGAAATGACATATTCTATTTTCGGGGGATCCTCCGGCTGAGGAGGTGTCGGAGTCCAGTTCGCAACCCCTCTGTCACGCCACATTCCATCCACGATCTCAGCTTCCCAGGAAGCGTTCCCGACCGGATAATAAGTCAATAATGTTTCGGGTGTTGCCCAGTATATAGACCGTCCTGTATCCGCCGGTACATCTCCCATAAAATAAACACTCGTTAAGTTCTCACAATGCAGGAATGCATTCTTTCCCAGAGTATCCACACCGGCCGGGATCACGATGCTCTCCAAAGGGGTATACTGGAATGCATACGTTCCAATCCCAGTCACACTGTCCGGGATCGTGAGACTGGTCAGCTTATAGCAAAAACCAAACGCGTCCTGTCCAATAACTGTCACACCATTGCCGATCACTACATTCGTCATATTATCGCACGCCCGAAATATCTGATATGGAAGAACAGACACACTGCCCGGGATCTCTATACTCGTCAAACCTTTGCATCCATAGAATGCAAGCTGTCCAACAGTAGTCACACTGTCCGGTATCTCTATACTCGTAAAAACGGTAGAATTAGCGAACGCACCTTCTCCAATAGAAGTTATACTATTCGGGATCTTTATACTTGTCATCTTATAGCACCCACGGAATCCATCATTTCTGATAGCAGTCACACGGTATGTGATACCGGTGTCTTTGCTCGTAGCGGTACTGGGAATAATGACATTCCCTTCTAAACGATATCTATTAACGGCCCACACTTCCACCGTTTTTGAGTTGCCTTCTTCGGTAAGAACTGTGTATTGAATAAGATCATCTTCATTTTCCTTAAAAGTATCCCCTACAGCGCCTTGCGATTGAAACGCACTGAACACCATACAGGAAGCGGCCAGACAAAAAACTCCGAATAATTTATAATTTGAACTTTGCATTACAAAATCTCTTCACTCCTCAGCGACACCATGCCTCCAAGGAACAATAACAAGAAAAAAGTAGCATACATTTTCTTGTTATACAAATAAAATGGAATAATTGTATGTGATTTAGGATTTGCTCTGCCATCCCTCCGGGGCTGAGACGCGCGAAGACACAGATCTTACATCTCTAAAAACATTTTGATTTTGAATAAATTATCTGTATTTATCCGTGTTCATCGGTGGTTCTTTACTTGAAGACAGAGACGATCCCCATGACCAGCAGGGCGAAGATGATCAGCGGCAGG
>JAEENR010000160.1 GCA_016283885.1 Verrucomicrobiota bacterium | reverse complement strand
GAAATCTATGGCGAGAACCGTGGTGACAAGGAGTTCTTCGACGAAAAGTATTGCGGATATATCGATTCCAATACTTTGCGTGCCGGATATCCAGAAAGCAAGCGCTGCGGAGAAGCGCTATGCCAGGCATATATAGCCCAGAAAGGTCTGGATATTGTTATTGCCAGACTTACCCGTTCCTATGGACCGACAATGCTGCAGTCTGATACAAAGGCAATCAGCCAGTTCCTGAAGCGCGGGATGGCGGGAGAAGACATTATCCTGAAATCGGCTGGCAATCAGTATTATTCTTACACATATGTGTCAGACGCAGTAGCTGGATTACTGACCGTCCTTCTTTGCGGCAATACCGGTGAAGCGTATAATATTGCAGACGAGACTTCAGACATCATGTTAAAGGATCTGGCGAAGGCCATCGCGGATTGTTCCGGAACCAAGGTCATTTTTGAACTCCCGGATCAGATTGAGGCAGCGGGTTACAGTAAAGCCACAAAAGCCCGGCTGGACGGGAGCAAGATCAAGGAACTGGGGTGGAAACCTAGATACACGATAGAATCCGGTATCAAAAAAACCTTAATGCTGCTGAGTTCATAAAAGAACCAAACCGCCGAAGAGGAGAACAATCAGGTATGTTCAAGCTTTTAAAACGCTTAAGGGGCAAAGAAAACGAATTAGAGTACCGGCTTTCAAGAGGGATGAAAGTGGGTAAAAACTGCCATCTGTTTTCTGTCGCCACTATCGATGGCGCCTGGCCATGGCTGATTTCATTTGGAGATAATGTCACCGTTTCCAGCGACGTTCGGATTCTTGCGCATGATGCGAGCCCCAATATTGTTGGGTGTGAGACCAGACTCGGACGAGTAGATATCGGTAACAATGTCTTTATAGGGGCCGGATCCACAATCACATGCAACGTTCGGATAGGGGACAACGTCATTATTGGCGCAGGGAGCGTGGTCACAAAAGATCTTCCCGGAGATGCGGTCTATGCTGGTAACCCTGCTAGAAGAATCTGCTCAATCGAAGAGTTTAAGAACAAGCGGCAATCCGAAAGGGCTGCACGTCCGGATTTCAGCAAAATGCACCGCTGGGATGAATGGATCGACGCACCGGAAGAAGATAAGCAAAAGATGAGAGAGCAGCTGGAGGATGGCTGCGGATATGTCTAAGCAGGAGTAAATCAATGCTTCATCAGATACGTGGGTTTATATCCGGGCTTGTCGAAAAGTCCGTGAGCAGACGAGCCAGAAGACGCTTAAAGAATGACAACTTTTCTATCCTATGCTCGAATTGCATTGGAGGGACGATCTATCATCGTCTTGGGAAAGAATTTCTCACGCCTACGATCAATCTCTGGCTGACGCAGGGAGACTTTATCAAGTTTGCGATTGACTTGAAACGCTACGTTTCTTTGCCGTTAGAGTTTATCAAAAAAGAAGGCGTAAACTATCCGGTAGCGAAGCTGAATGACATTACGATTCACTTCAATCACGCGAAGACCGAAGAAGAAGCCGCAGAGGACTGGAACAGACGGAAAGAACGGATCAATTATGACAATCTGTATCTGATTCTGTATTATCGGGATAATTATTCGATTGAGGATATCAGAAGAATCGAACAGGCCAATTGCAAGGGCAAAGTAGTCCTCACCAACAAGAAGATCCCGCTGGAGTATGCATATTACATCAAAGAGCATAAAGGACGGCAGAACAGCGATTCCTTCCTGGATAAAGACTGGTTTGGGGTCCGGACGTTCGAGAAAAAGTGGGATTATGTCAAGTGGCTGAATCAAGGCATTCAGGACGATGATAAATGATTAGACCAGGGCAGGTGAGCAAGTGGACGAACTGAGAAAACTGCAGCTTTGCGAGTATGAAATTTTAAAAGCTGTCACCGCAGTTTTTGAAAACCATCATCTCAATTATTATATGGTATATGGAACGCTTTTGGGCGCAGTTCGCCACAAAGGGTTCATTCCTTGGGACGATGACGTAGATCTTTGCATGGAGCGAAAAGATCTCCTTCGGTTTGTGAAGTTTGCGAAAAAAGAACTTCCATCAAAGTACTTTGTCCAGACACCAAAAACAGAAAGAAGAGGAAGATGGCTGTTCTGCAAAGT
>JAEENR010000159.1 GCA_016283885.1 Verrucomicrobiota bacterium | reverse complement strand
CTTTTTTATTTGCAAAGAAAAGTTTTATGAGATAAATTAAAAACGTGCAAGGTGTAGGTACCTTGCACGCTGTTGAGCGGATTTATTACCTCCGCTTAATTATCAGTATCACACTGATAATCAGGATGATTGCTAGGGTTGTCATGTCATTAGTAATCATCTTTTTTTATCACCACCTTTCCTATAGTTATTCATTTTTCCCCTTTCATTTTTGAAAGTCTCAAAACGAAATTCATAGGCGAGGAAGTGTGATGAAAACAAAAGACTTCAGCACCTGGCTTTCACCCGCAACGAGTCGATTTTATATCATTTGTTCCCCGTTATCAATAATCCGTGTTATCCGCGTGCATTTGTGGTTCTTCCAATAAAAAAGGTGAAAACCGCTGCCAGGCCACCCAGTCTGACAACGGTTTTCGGTACGGTAAAAGTGTTATAATAAACCGGCGGTTATTCCTCCGGTTCGGGTTCCAGAGGTTCTTCGTCTCCGCCATCCTCACCCGGCGGCGGATTCAATTCATCCTCTAAAATGACGACATCGTCTCCCTCTCCGATCTCATCGAGAACTTCAGGAGCAGGAGCCGGCGGGACATCCTCTTCCGGACGTTCCAGCATCACCGGGATTTCCGATTCCGGCGGCGCGGGAGGAAGTTCCTGTGCCGCGGCAGGCGCGTTCGCGGATTCCTCTTTCATCCAGTTGACGCGGTTCTTCAACAGATTCTCCACGGTCCAGGTAGAGACGATATAGACCCAGTTTTCAAACTCTTTCTCTTTAGCCAGCTTCTTCTGGAGCCGTTCCAGATTGGCCTGGAATTCTTTATCCAGACGGGCTTTGTCCTCTTCCTTCTCATCCGCGGCCGCTGTGCGCTCGGTGGGCAGATTCGCGTCCACCTTCATCGAAAGATAACGTCCCGATTCATCGCCGGTCAGACGGCCGATGTTGATCGTGTAGGTAAAGCCGTCAAATGTCTTCAAAACGGCTACCGTCGGAGCATTCAGACGTGTTTCGGCGGGATCCGTATCACCGGGCATCACGTCCGTGAAAGAAGCGTAAGAGAACACGCTGGAAAGAGACCGTATCTTGGAGGGATCCACATTCTCATTCGCCCCCGCGTTCGTCAGCTTGAAATCTCCGGTCGCGGACTCACGGGTGAACTCCCAGTCCGGAGCCGCTTCGCCCGTGAACTGCACGGAAATCGAAGAGAGTTTCTCCACTTTGAAGAAATCTCTGTTCAGCCAGGATGACGCGTCCGTATTCACATTGTTAAAGGTCTCGGCCACCAGATAGACCGGAGCCTCTCCGCCCACCAGGATATAACGTCCTTCGGGCATACCTCCGCCCATCATCGGGTTTCTCTGGGACTCGGACTGACGCATAAACTCTTTACCCAGCAGCAGCGAAGCCACGAGCTTGCCGCTCTGGTTTTTCACATCCAGCTGAGTACCGCCGTTCTCTTCCGAGCTGCTGGGCAGCAGACTCAAACGGGAGAACTGACTTTTGCCGGCTTCCACCACACGCAGCGGCTTCAGCTCGGAGAGTTTCAAAACCAGATCGCTGATATTCTCAAAACTGGCCGGATAATTTGAACGCTCTTTCACGACCCAAATACCGTCCTGTTTCATCAGGGTGAGACTATCCTCCCCGCGCGCTATGTTGATTTGATCAACATCGTTGACGGGCATATCTTCAAAAATCAGCCCGCCTGCTTCCACTGTTTTCCAGGAAGCGGAATCCTTCTTTGTCACAGTGAACGCCACCAAAATGGCTACCGCGGCAGCCACGATCAGTGCAATAAGTGTTTTTAGATTCATTTTGCAGCAGTACGTTTACGTTTAATGATTGCGATCACAATACCGACCAGCACTACGACAAATGCCATACCAGCCGTATTGATCCAGGTCAGGTTATTTTCCAGGGAAGTGATATCCTTGCGCAGATTCTTGCGGACCTCTTTCAGCTTCTTCGCTGTTTCGGCTTCGCTCTTGCGGAAATTGGCCAGCTCGGCTTTCTGTTCATCCGAGAGGATAAACTTCTGAGAGCCGTCTGTCTTGGCGCGCTGCAGCTCGCTGATCTTTGTGCGGGCCTCGTTCAGACGGTTTTCCAGATCCATCAGCTGAGACTGATATTGCTGTTCAGCCTTGGCACGGTATTCCTGGATCTTGGTGAACGGACGGTTCATCGTCGCGCGGCTGCGCATATTGATCAGGCTGCTGTTGCCGGCCAGTTGTTCAGTGATATTCTGCGCCAGCGTCAGGTTGCCGTTCAACGGCTGAACGATCCTTTGTCCGAAGATGGACGTGACTCTCACTGAGAAATTGTCGTGGAGCATATCCACATCGCCCACCAGCACCACCGCTCCTTCTTTGGTGGCTTCCTTCAGAGCCGGTTTCTCCGCTTCGGGAGCTTTCTCCTCGGTCTTTTCTTCATCTTCATCCTCATCCTTCGCGTCGGCTTTGGCCGGTTTGCCGTCCGGGAACGCCGTCTTGAACTTGCCGGTGAGCATCACCGCCAGATCATGCTGCTTGTTGGAAGCCTGGAAATCCCGGTTGAGGATCTGATTGCGCTCGGAGAGCATCTTATCCACCAGCTGTGAATTGGTGGAGGATTTGATCAGAGTTGTCTTGGTCAGACCGTCCGCGGGTGTTCCGCTGAATGTTCCGGCAAAGGCCATCAGCGCGCTGTCCACCTGGGAGGTCGCGATGTTTTCCTCGCTGAACGCGTCCGCGGTCAGACTCAGCACCGTGATAAACTCCGCCTGTCCCGTCTGTGAACCCAGCGTTGTCGGATAATTCTTGTCCGCCAGCACACGGGTCGTGTCAAAGGTGATGCCCCAGGCCGTGAACAGCTTCTCCATCGTGGAGGCCGTTTCATACTGCGCCATCGGGTTCTGCTGGGATTGTCCCGCCGGATCCAGCCGGAAGAGCGGATCCACATAAGCCAGCATACGGCCGCCGCGCAGGATGAATTGATCCAGCGCGAAGAGTGTGCTGTCTGATAAATTTTTGGGATGAATGACGATCAGGGTCTGGATATCCTCCGGGATCTCTTCCAAATTCGTTCCCAGCTCCACGACTTCAAAATCACTCTTCAGCTCACTGATGAACGTCCAGGCCGGCATTCCGCGCTGCTGCATCTGCATCATCATCGGGTTCATTTCCATTCCGAACACCGGCAGATCGGTAACGACACCCACCTTCACCTTGTCCGGGCTGGCTACACGGGCGATCGCGCGGGAAATATCATATTCCAGCAGTCGTTCGCGTGTCGGTGAAAGGAACGGCAGCGCCACCGTGTTATCCAGACAGCTGATGGCGATGCCCATGTAAATGACATCCCCGGTATTGATGGTCTGGCCTTCCACACCGTCTGCGTGCGCCATGTCTTCCGCGTCGGAATCCGGTTCGGGGTTGTAGCGTTTGACCCGCAGCATCCCCTTGGCGGCTTTGCTGTATTCCTTCAGCAAGTCATCCACATTGCGTGAATAGTTCTTCACAAAAAGCTGCGCCGCTTCCGAACCGCCCTGGGAGCAGTAAAAACGCAGCTCCACCGGCGTATCCAGACTTGCCAAAATATCCTTCGTTCCCTGGCTCAGTGTGAACAAACGATCCGCGGTCATGTCCATCCGCACTTTGTACACATTGGACAACAGGCACACCGCCGCCACGATCGCCAGCATGACGATCACGCCCACGGTACCGAAAAGGAACGATACATTCTTTTTATTCTTCATATCTTCTAAAACTTCCTTTCTTGCTTTAACACTCTCTGTTTATCCTCCATACCTAGCCGGCGCGGTGACTCCTGATCACCACATTCGTTGTAAAGAGACAGAAGAAAATCAGTCCCAGGAAGAAGATAATATCACTGGAATCAATGATGCCGCGCTGGAACTGCGCGAAGTGTGTCATCACACTGATGCTCGAAACCGCGCTCACCATTGCCGGGCTCAGCCACTGACTCAGCATCTCGTTCAGCGGCGGCCATCCCACCAGCACCAGGAACAAACAAACCACCAGCGAAAGAATGAAGCTCACCACCTGGCTGCGTGTGATCGCCGAGGTCAGACAGCTGACCGCCAGATACGCGCCCGCCATCAGGAAACTGCCCACGTAACTGCACAGGATCACTCCGTTGTCCGGATCGCCCAGATAATTCACTGTCACGATCATCGGGAACGTCAGCGCCAGCGCCAGTCCCAGGAAGATCCATGAGGCTAAAAACTTGCCCAGGATCGCCTGCCATCCGGTCACCGGCATGGTCAGCAGCAGCTCGATCGTGCCCAGACGGCGCTCCTCGCTCCACAGTCTCATTCCCACCGCCGGCACCAGGAACAGATACAGCCAGCAGTGCCACACAAAAAACGGACTCAGCGAAGCCTCATTCGCCGCGAAGAATCCGCTCACTTTGAAAGTAAAAAATCCCGCTAACAGCAGAAAGATCACAATAAACACATACGCCACCGGGCTGGAAAAGTAACCACCCATCTCGCGTTTTGCGATCGTGTACACATTTTGTACAGCTAAACTCATATCGTCTCTACCTCCAATATCAAAAGTTAAACATTCACCGTCACTACCGGACCTTCCTTGGAACTCTTCTTGACCGTGTCCGGCAGCGTGATGCCGCGGAACACCTCGTCCAGACGGCCCTTATCCATAGACAATTCGTCGAATTTCCAGCCGGACTTCGTTACCAGATCGGCGACCAGTGTGGGGAAGCTCTCATCCTTCTTGTCTTTCGGATAGACCCTCACCTTCACTTGTTCGCTGGTACTCTTGATGACTTCCACCCGTTCGACCTGGCTCAGCGTATTCAGCTTGCCGCGGACATCGCCCTCGGCCACACCGTAAACATTCAGGCGCACGGAACCGAAATTCGGATGCATCGCCTTCAGTTCATTCGGACTGCCGTTGGCCACGATATGGCCGCGGTCAATGATGATGGCGCGGGTGCAGACCTCCAGCACCTCTTCCAGGATGTGCGTGGAGAAGATGATCGCCTTGCGCCGTCCCATGTTGCGGATCAGCGACCTCACTTCATGCTTCTGATTGGGATCCAGACCATCGGTCGGTTCATCCAGGATCAGATAATCCGGGTCATGGATGATGGACTGCGCGAAACAGGCGCGGTGCTTGTACCCTTTGGAAAGGGTATCCACCGTCTGATGCGCCACCGGCTCCAGGAAACAGGTCTCGATCGCCTCCTGCACCGCTTTCTTGCGGGCGGCTCCGCGCAGACCGCGCAGTTCCGCCGCGAAACTCAGAAAACCGTAAACGGACATATCCGCGTACAACGGAGCGTTCTCCGGCAGATAGCCCAAAAGCTGTTTAGCACGGATCGGGTCATTGAGCATATCGAATTCGCCCACTTGGACACGTCCCGAATCCGGCGGGATAAACCCTGTGATCATACGCATCGTGGTGGATTTACCGGCACCGTTCGGTCCCAGGAAACCCAGCACTTCCCCCTTGCTGACGGTGAAAGATATGTCGTCTACCGCCTTTTTGGGTCCGAAAAATTTGACAAGATTCTCTATCTTTATCATCACTATTTACCTGACAGGAAATCCTTCGTCTTTGAAAAACGTTTCTCACATAAGAACTTTTCAAAGACCGTTTCCTTTTTTGAAAGTATCGTCACAGCAGATCGCACTCTGCCGCGCTGTTGAATTTATAGCATAAACAACAGACAGTTCAATACTAAAATAACTCTCTCGCGTGGGAGAAGTTTTGAAATTTTCAGCCGGCTTTTTCAAAAGCCCCGCCGTTCATCCTCGTACCGCTCCATCGCCTCGATCATTCCCGGCACTGTATGCGGCTCGGCCTCCACCGTCTCTTCCAGCCCCAGTTCACGGATGGCTTTGGTCGTTTCCGGGCCGATACTGACGATCTTCATTCCCGCGAACTGATCTTTTATTTTATTCAGATTATATTGAGCGTGAAAATGTTTTACAGCGGACGGACTGCAAAACGTCAGCCAGTCGGCACCCTCATTGCGAAAGACGGCATTCTCCATCACTTCGGGCTGCTCGCTCACCGTGCAGTAGAACGGGATATCATCCACGATCGCGCCCATATCCTCCAGCGTCTTAGGCAGATCTTCGCTGCCCTTCTCCGGCCGTATCAGCAGGATCCTGCGGTTTTCCAGCGCGTCGAACTTGTCTATCGCTTTAGCTACCTCCTTGCCCGTAAAGACTTTGGGCATCACATCCACCTGCAGGCGCAGCTCTTCCAGCCGGGCCGCCGTCGCCGGGCCCACAGCCGCGATCCTCGCTCCGCCAAAGTCCCTCATATCCTTGAACCTGCGGAAGAACAGCGTAAAGAACATATCCACCCCGTTCACACTGCTGAAGATCACCCAGTCATACCCGTTCAGACCGGCGATCGCGTCCACGATGCTCTCCCGGTCGGAATGCGGCTCGATCCGGATGGCCGGGACCGCGATGGCTTTGGCTCCGCGTTCCGCCAGCAGCCGCGCGAAACTCTCCGACTGCGTCCGGGCGCGTGTCACCACGACCCGCTGACCGGACAGACCGCGTTTTTTCTTCTTCAGCGTATGCCCCAAAGCCCCATGACATTGAAGCCGGACGGCCTGGCCCGCTTCTATCAGGACCAGATGATCCCCCTCCGCCAGCAGCGGCAGCGGCTCCAGGATCGTTTGACACCCCGCCGGCAGCTTCACCTGACAGCAGCAGGGCAGCGCTCCCCACTCTTCCACACGCTTGAAATAAACGATATCTCCTTTGGACTGAGAAAGCTCTGCCGCAAGATCCGTCTGCTCCG
>JAEENR010000158.1 GCA_016283885.1 Verrucomicrobiota bacterium | reverse complement strand
CAGCGCAACCCCCGGTAAGACGATAATATATGCCCTCACCGGGAACCGGTGACAGAACCGAACGTCGGCCTCGCAATAATAAATGATTCCATAACAAATATCTGTGTGTATCTGTGTCCATCCGTAGTTCTTTTCATTCCACCTGTGGTTCTTTATATCACCGCATCAGGGTAAAAAAAGAGCCGTGCGATTTGCACGGCTGCGCAGCTTTTCAGCGTTAAATCTTCTTCAAAACCGTTCGCGCAGCGCGGATAGTCGTTTCGATATCGGCTTCCGTATGCGCGGTGGAAAGGAACCCCGCTTCAAACTGGGAAGGAGCCAGGAATATACCCTGCTCCAGCATTCCCCGGAAGTATCTGGCAAAACGCTCCCGGTCGCTCTTCATGGCATCCGCCAGATTGTGTACCGGCTGATCTGTGAAGTATGCGCAGAACATCGCGCCCACCCGGTTGAAACGAATCGGGATCCCTGCTGATTTCGCGGCATCCTGCATCCCGGATTCTAACTGCTGCCCCAGCTGTTCCAGCCGTGTGTAGCAGTCATTCTCCAGCAGCAGCTCCAAGGAAGCGATGCCGGCAGCCATTGCCAGAGGATTGCCGCTCAAGGTCCCGGCCTGATAAACCGGTCCCAGCGGAGCTAAATAGTCCATGATCTCCGCGCGTCCTCCAAAAGCGCCCACAGGAAGCCCGCCGCCGATGATCTTCCCAAAACAGGAAAGATCCGGCTTGATGCCAAAACGCTCCTGCGCGCCGCCTTTGGCCACCCGGAAACCGGTCATGACTTCATCAAAAATCAGCAGCGCACCATTCGCCTCCGTCACTTCCCGCAGTCCCTCTAAAAATCCCGGCAGCGGAGCAAACACACCGCTGTTGCCCGGAACCGGTTCCACGATGATACCCGCGATCGCTCCGGGGTTCGCGGCAAAAAGCGCCTTGACCGCGTCCAGGTCGTTATAAGGCGCCAGCAAGGTATGCTGAGTAAACGCGGCAGGCACTCCGGCGCTGTCCGGATAACCAAAAGTCAGCGCCCCGCTTCCGGCCTTGACCAGAAGCGAATCCGCGTGGCCGTGATAACAGCCCTCAAACTTGATGATCTTTTCCCTGCCGGTAAAACCTCTGGCCAGTCGGATGGCGGACATCGTGGCCTCTGTGCCGGAATTGCACATGCGCACCTTTTCCACGCTCGGCACCA
The DNA here is from genome assembly GCA_016283885.1 of Verrucomicrobiota bacterium. Classification (GTDB taxonomy): domain Bacteria; phylum Verrucomicrobiota; class Verrucomicrobiia; order Limisphaerales; family UBA1412; genus UBA1412. The sequence goes on along the minus strand of JAEENR010000158.1, from coordinate 8,414 downwards.
GACTGCGGATCATTTCCGCCATTTTGACCTCTAAGGGATTCGGTATCCCGAAACTGGTCCCATACACCGCGGTCTCCTGCACAGCCCGGACGATCCGGGAATGAGCGTGCCCATGGATCGCAGGGCCCCACGTCCCGACATAGTCCACATATTCATTGCCGTCCACATCCCAGATGCGGCAGCCTTTGGCCTTATTGACAAAAAAAGGATTTCCGCCCACCGCGCGAAACGCGCGCACCGGCGAATTGACACCGCCCGGAAGATATTGAAGGGCTTTCTTGAAAAGTTCCTCAGATAATTGATGATTCATGATCTTGCTGAATAAAATTATTGATCTAACAGATTTCTCAACGGCAGTCCCGGCGGCAGCTGCTTCCGCTTATACGCGCTCTTGCGCACCAGCTCCAGCACCCGTTTGACCGTGGCGGAGTCATATCCCATGCTCACGATCTGTGATTCTGTTTTATGCTCCTCGTTGTAAAGCTTCAGAACAGCGTCCAGCACCTCATACGGCGGCAGAGAATCCTGATCTTTCTGCCCCGGCCGCAGCTCCGCGGAAGGCGCTTTGGTCAGAGTGCTGGTCGGGATCACGGCGCGGCCAAAATGCTCATTGATCCAGTAAGAAAGCTGATAGACCTCCGTTTTATAGAGATCACTGATGGGAGCCAGTCCGCCGCAGGTATCCCCGTACAATGTGCAGTATCCCACACTGACCTCGGACTTGTTTCCTGTCGCCAGGACCATTCCCCCCAGCTTGTTGGAAACAGACATCAGTATGATCCCGCGCAGACGCGCCTGCATATTTTCCTCGGCCAGACCTTCCGGCAGCCCCTCGAAAATCGGAGCCAGTTCGGCCTTTAACGTCTCAAAACATCTTCCGATGGGCACGACATCATAACGGATCCCCAAATTTTCGGCCAGATCCCGCGCGTCATCTTTGCTGTGCTGGGAAGAATACTGGCTCGGCATGGAAATGCCCCGCAGATTCTCCCTGCCCAAAGCTTCCGCGGCCAGCGTCGCCACCAAAGCGGAATCTATGCCGCCGCTCAGTCCCAATAAAGCTTTCTGAAAACCGCATCCGTGAAAATGTTCACGAATACCCGTCACCAAAGCATCATAAATCTTTTTCATTTCATTCTGCGCATTAACGATTTAAAGGAAACAGATCCGGAAGATCCCCCTTCTCGCTGGTGATCAGTGTTCCCGGCTCGATCCCGTGTTTGGCAAACCATCCCTGATTGACTTCCAAAATATAGCGGATATTGTCCGATTTCGATGGAACAGATTCTTCATTAAGAGGTTCCATGTCATAGATCTCCTGGATCACACCTTCCGGGTCGATATACGCCACAGACAGCGGGATGTATGTATTCTTCATGTAGAAAGCCACATCCGACACATAAGGATAAACAAAAAGCATCCCCCTGTTTTCATCCATTTCCTTACGATACATAAGCCCGGTCGAAATCTCTTTGATGCTCAGAGCCAGCTCCGCGTCCAGCGTTTCCGCTCCCAGGTAAAGTTTCAGCACATAAAGATTTGTCAAAGGCTGATCTTGATAATACTGAACTTCCTGCGTTTCGGTTTTGACTGTATTGGTTTTGACCACGGAAGCCGTCTGTTCCTGTTTTAAAGATGAAGATGTATTTGCCGGTGAAGAAGTTGTCTCTGAACTGCGATGACAACTGACACCCAAACAAACAAAGGAAACCACCACTAACAAACTGATAAAACTCAGCCTCATACCGGGGACTATTCTCGAATAAAAAACAAGGGCTTGCAAGCTCGGTTATTGCTTATCACTGGCAACTCCCTTATTATCAACAGCGGATGAACATCGTACTGATCAATCCGGAGATCCCGCCCAACACGGGAAACATCGCCCGTCTGTGCGCGGTGACCCAAAGCACACTGCACCTGATCGAACCCTTTGGCTTTGAATTGAACGACAAGGATTTAAAACGTGCCGGGATGGATTACTGGCAGCACCTGGAATGGCATCGCTGGCCGGATTGGATGCACTTTGAGGAATACGCGAAACAGCATTCATCTTCCCCTTCGGGACCCCGCTTCTGGATGGTCGAATGCAACGGAGAAAAACGGTACGATGAAGTACACTGGAAATCAAATGATTACATCGTTCTGGGAAGAGAAACCAAAGGGATACCCAAGCTGCTGCTGGAACGCTATAAAGATTTCTGGATACGGATCCCGATGTTTAATCCCACTTCCCGGTCTCTGAATCTTTCCAACTGCGCGGCGCTGGTTTTATATGAAGCGCTTCGCCAGACGGGATTTGAGGGCGAGATCCGCTAACAGGTGCCGCAGTGCTGATTATTCTCAAAGATATCCGTTATTTCTTTGAGAGACGGAGGCACACCCCGTTCGATCGTTTTGCTGATGAAATGGCCGATAAACTTGCGTGTATTCAAAAGCTGTTCCTGAGAATCTACATACGCCGCGGCCACCGGATTGCTTAAGAACTCCACACGCAGAGCTTCAAAGTCCTCGACCTCTTTGGGCAGAAGCTCTTCCTTTTTCGCCTGCTTGGCCCGGATCACATTCCCCATTTCAGTCAGCGTCTTCAACTGTTCGGCGGCGACGGTATCTTTTTTGAATTCGCCCAGGTTGCGGCGCATTTCCTGAAACTCATCATCCGCGGACAGAGCCTCACACAGTCCTTTCAAATGCAGATACGCGGGACTGTTTTCTGTAAAAAATTTCATCTAACTCAAAAGTGGTTGCGCCCCTATCCTACTTTTCGTCATCTTCGGCGCGCAAGTCTTTCGTTTTACGATAATAACTCAGCACACCGTACTTCTTCAATCCATCCACCAGGATATTCAAATTGCTGACAGTCGTCTGGAAGTTCTGTTTGATTTCCGGATCATTCAAAAGAGACCCAACCAGACCTTCTGTCTTGTTCAGGCTTTCTATGGCTGTATTCAGTTTTTCCGATGCCTGAGTCAGATTCGCCAGTAACTGATCTAAATTAGTGCGGTTAGACAGGACGACACCCTTGATTTCCTGAACCGCATCACCTATACCAACAATGGTGTCATCAAGGTCAGTCATAACCTTTTTTATACCACCTTCACTTAAAGCGTTTTCAGAAAAAGTATGCACGAACCCATTGACTTCATTTATCGTATCCTTTGCCGTGCTGATCATATCTGACATATTTCCAAGGGTTTCCTCTGTCAGCAAATTTGTTTGAAGTTGAAGTATAATTTTAGTTAATTCCGAAGCAGCATCATCCATTGTCCCCATCAGTTTTGTCGCGGAACTGGCCACTTCACTGATGCTGAACGGGGCTTTACACTCTACAACATCCCCATTCTTCAAAAAATCCGCGGTGGTTCCAACAGCTTTCACCGCAATATGCTGTTCCCCCAAAAAACCGGCCTGCTGAAGAGAAAAAATCGCGTCCTTGCGGATCTTGTAATCTTCCAGGATATTGACCTTGATGATCGCCTTCAGTCCTTCCTCTCCCAGAGCGATATTCTTCACCTCGCCAATGCGGATGCCGGCCATCAGCACATCCGCGCCGGGACGAATACCGCCGATGTTTTCCGACTGCAATTCCAAAGCATAAGACGGCTTGAACCAACTGCCGGTCTTCGCGAACTGAAAGCATAAAGCCAGAAGCAGCAAAACACCAACTGCCAAAAACAGAAATACTTTTATACCTTTTTTCTTTTGCATTATCTTATCTTTGTTTAAATTAAATCAATCCTAGCTGAGAACATCCTCGCTGTCCGAAATTCCATTCACAAACTTGTAAACCACAGGATCCTGCGAAGCAAACAATTCATCCGGTGTCGCGGTCAAATAAATCTTTCCGTTCACCAGCATATAGACTCTTTCCCCCACCGTTCGCACAGTCCGCATATCATGGGTGATCACGACCGTCGTCACCTGACGAATATCACAGATCCTGCGGATCAGGTGATCGATACTGTCCGAAACGACCGGATCCAAACCGGCCGTCGGTTCATCATAAAACACAATCGAAGGATTGTGGATGATCGCACGAGCCAGCCCCACACGCTTTTTCATACCGCCGGATAGATCCGAGGGCCACTTGTGCTGCATCCCGTTCAGATCCACCAGCTCCAGCGTCTCTGCCACTTTCTTTTCGATCTCTCCGGAAGTCATTTTCCCTTCGCGCTGAAGGTAAAATCCCACATTTTCCCCCACACTCATGGAATCAAACAATGCCGCGCCCTGAAACATCACCGCCATATCACGGCGGATCTTCAAAAGCTCACGCTCTTCCAGATGAGAGATATCGACTCCGTTGATAAAAACTTGTCCCTGATCCGGCTGGATCAGTCCGGTTATATGCTTGAGCAGAACACTCTTGCCGCCGCCGCTCCGGCCTACGATGATCGCGGCCTCACCGGTCTGGATCTCCATATCCACACCCTGAAGCACATGCTGTGTGCCGAAACTCTTATGCAATCCACTTACTTTGATCATACACCCACAGCATTACAAAATCTTAGATAAAATCAGCGTCAGACAGAAGTTCAGCATCAGGATACCGATCGAGGAGATCACCACAGTATCCGTTGTCGCCTCGCCAACGCCCTCAGCCCCATTCTTACAGAAAAGCCCTTTATAACATCCTGTAAACGAAATCAGTCCTCCAAAGAAAAAGCCCTTGATGATGCCTGTCATCAAATCCTTTACATGAGTCATATTGACCATATTGGCCCAGGAATAAATGGGATCGATCCCTAACCCATACACGCCCAGTGTGTAACCTCCAAAAATACCGACAGCCACCGCCTCGCAGACCAAAACAGGCATCGCGATCGTGGTCGCCGCCACACGGGGCAAAACCAGATAATCCACAGGATGCGTATTCAATGTGCGCAAAGCATCTATCTGCTCAGAGACCCGCATGGTACCCAATTCCGCGGCCATTGCCGCGCCAACTCGTCCGGCAACCATCAAAGCTGCCAGCACCGGTCCCAGCTCACTGCACATCGCCACGCTGTTGACCGCCAGCGTCAGGGTATCCATGCCAAATTTATGGAACTGGAAATAAGTCTGAGCCGTCAAAACCAAACCGGTAAAAGCACCTGTCACCATGACCACAGACTGCGACCGCACCCCGATCTGGTATATCTGCGCTATGATATCGCTCACCTTCCAGCTGCCATGCACCAACGCATAAGCAACCTCCAGCAGCAATCCCCACACTTGTTTTAAACCCAGTAACATGAATCAATTACCAAAAATTCCATGCTCCACGCCAAACGACCCAGATCCCTAGCAGAAGATTGGTGATCCCGTGAGCCGTGACAGCATCTCCCAGACGCCCTTTATAACACACTAGCCCCTGATAAACAAGCCCGCATAAAATCCCTGCCAGCCACTCCTGATGCACCAGACCAAAAATAATACTGACCACCACAAACGGCATCCAGCTCACCTGTTTGAAGGGGACCTCCTCAAACTTCTCCCGAATGATAAAGCGATATAAAAGACTGCGGTAAAACACTTCTTCCACAAAAGGAACCAGACACGCCGCCCCTATGATGCGGACCGCAACACTTCCCCAGGCCAAAACCGAGTCCTTTCCAAAACAGACAAAAGGATTCCAAACCGCGGCCGCTTCCTGAGGATGTCCCGAAATACGAGCCCATAACTCGCCCGTCTTGGGATAAAACGGATCCAATCCCACCCAAAGAACAAAGACACCGATCCCCGCTGCCACAGCCTCCCAGCTGAAGGCCGGACGCATTTCCGGTATCGAGTGCCATAACCAGACCACCAGACCGGCGACAACACCTGTTTTCAACGCGTAAACCCAATAGCGGGAACTTTCTCCAAACTCCCCTTGCAGAGCAGTCAGAAGAACGAACACCGCAAACGGCAGCGCACGATAAATGACTGACTTTTGAACCATACCTTATGCTGTTCAAAACTATACAAACGCCCATACAACCGGGCGTAAGACCTCCTCATTATGCAAAAAACCATACTAATTATGAATGAGAAAATGAAGAATAGCAGAAAATTTCGCCAAACTAGTTAAAATCTCTTGACCCGTCCGAATCTTCATGTAAGACTGCATCCGCTTTTGTTCAAAAGCAGTGCCAGTGTAGCTCAGCGGTAGAGCAGCGGTTTCGTAAACCGCAGGTCACCGGTTCAAGCCCGGTCACTGGCTCCATTTTTTGCACTTTTTTAGACCTTATCCCCCTCTTGAAAATCAGTTATTTACAAAAGAAAAGCCGTATTCTCACAAAAATCAACTCCCCCTGTGTGCATCCTTGTGCAAGGGTGTTTTTGTTTGTTTTTTGGGCAAGAATTGGTCACAAAATTGGGTACAGCATTTTCGTTAGAGATTTCGGGCAAGAATTCTCTAACAAAAATCATATCTCATTGTGCAAGTTATGTTTTTTACAAAATAGAGCTGTATAGAGTGACTTCGTTTTAATCTAGCTTTGTATCAGCTATTTCTCAGCTCGATAGAATCTCTTACCTTGTTTGAGGCTCACAGTGTAGGTGTCTTTGGCACTCTCTACCAAGGTCCAGGTAATGCCGTCTTCACTTTCGTAAAGATCACACGTGAATTTCACTGTCAGTGTACCGGCTTTGCGATCCACTTTGTAGCTGATGATCCTCGGTTCTTCGTCGATGCCCGCCAGATGTTTATCGGTGCTTGCGTCCGGAGTGGATACATCATTCTGTTCCACTTCGTTGATCGTCTTATCGGACGTTTGTTCCACATCGTTCACCACCAGCTCTACTTCCAGATACTGTGTGCCATATCTCTTGTTTGCCGGTTTAAAGATGACCGTCAGCTTCTGCACACCACTTTTCAGCACTGTTCCGAATGTCGGATTGTAGTAGAAGGATCCTTCCACATTCGCCGTCGCGTTCAACTGGTCTTTGCTCAGTGGTGTCCCGTAATCGATCGGAGCCGGAGTTTCCCAAATCACTTCCAGTTCTATGAGCGGTTCCACTGTCAGAGTACCGTTGCAGGTCACGACCGTGTATTTTCTCGCATCTGCCGTAACTGTTGCCGTAATTGGATAGGTCCCGACATCATCCCCTTGAGCATAAGCACAATTTAGCTTGACTTGCACATCTGCGGTCTTCGGTTCCACCGTATAGGTATATTCGGGTGGCTCATCACCGTAGATAATGCTTTCGTCCTTGACGGTAACGGTGATGATTTCCTTCTTGATAACAGTCACCGTCCGGCTTACCGGCTCGGCCGCGTTGTAGTTCTCATTGCCAGGCTGTGTGGCGGTAATGGTCACTGTGCCACCGCTCAGGGCTTCACCGTTCTCACTCAGGATATTTTTATCACTGATAGTTACTTTCACATCCAGACCACTGGTGGATGTCGCGCTGATTTGAGTGTATTCTCCCTCATACAGCATCGTCGGATCCACAGTCAATGTGATGACCTGATCCGCTTTCGTCACCATCAACGTACCATCTACCGTAGTGACTTCATAGTTCTCGGCTCCCGTCACTTCACCTATACTGGTCGTGTAGTTACCTACCTGTGCTCCCTGAGTATAGGTCGTGATCACTGTTGCTGTTACTTCATCACCTTCAACCATTTCACCAATGATGGCTTCCATCTCCGGTACGGGCGAACCATACACCAACGCTTCCGCCGGTGTCGGTGCAGTGATCGTCAGAGGTCTGGGCATCACTATCACAATACCTCCGCCAATAACATCACACTCATAATACCGCGTATCGCTGCCGGAAACAGACGCCTTGACAGGGTATGTACTTCCAGCCGGGGAAGCCGGGCCGGGGTTGTAACCTTCTGCGATCATTTTAATGGTGACATCATCCCCAGGCAGCAAACCTTCGACCTTGGGTGCCGGCAGCTTCACTTTATCCCCATATATGACGGCTGCAGGTACTGTAGGCAGTATCACTGTCAGTTTTGTTTTTATCAGTTCCGCCCGTCTGTCCTGCCAGTCATCATTGACAACCGCATTTTGCCAGTTATCTTCGTTTTTACGCTCATAATAGCTGGTCAATTCAGCCGGAGTATCGCTGTATATGCCTTCACCAACAGACGGTGTACCCCCTTGATAGTAAACACTGTTTAAGCCGCTGCATCCGCCAAACGCACTTTCTCCAACAGAATTCACGGTCGCCGAAACTGTCAGATTTTCCAAATTTAAACAATTCTGAAAAGATGATGCCGCTAACGCTGTTACGCCATTAGGAACAACATAATCCCTTTCCGGATAGTTGGCAGGACACTGCAGCAATGTCGTCCGGGTCTTATCAAATAAAACACCATTCTCACTGCTGTAAACCGTATTCATGTTATCCACATAAATGCACTTCAGCGCACTGCATCCCATAAAAGCAGAATCGCCTATAGCATTTACACTGGACGGGATCGTTATGGCTTTCAAACC
>JAEENR010000157.1 GCA_016283885.1 Verrucomicrobiota bacterium | reverse complement strand
CATATGTGGGTCACGCCCAATGAGCTCCCCGATAACGGCATTGATGATGACGGCAACGGCATCGTGGATGACGTTCATGGCGCGAATTATGTCGAAGGTGCAGAGAATCCGGGTGACCCCATGGATGACCAAGGTCACGGAACTCACGTTTCGGGAACGATCGGCGGTACCGGTAATAATTCATTAGGTGTTGCCGGCGTAGCTTGGAAAACCCAAATCATGGCCGTTAAAGTCATGAATGCAGAGGGCAAAGGTTCTTCAGTCGATATTGCGAACGGTGTCCGCTATGCACGTGAGCATGGCGCAAAGGTCATCAATATGAGCTTAGGCGGTGGAGGATATTCACAGATCGAATACGATGAATATGCCGCATGCCAAAGAGCAGGTATCATCATCGTAGCCGCTGCGGGCAACGAAGCCAACAACAATGATACAAACCCCAATTATCCTTCCAGTCTCTGTCTGGAAATGGATAACATCATTTCTGTAGGCAGTTGTGATAATAGAAATAAAGTCAGCTCCTTCTCAAACTACGGTAAGAAATCTGTGAATCTGTTTGCTCCCGGCAGCGATATCTGGTCAACGGTTCTCAAAGAAGTGGGTGACTCTTATGATAATGACGCTTATGATTTCAAGAGTGGCACCTCTATGGCCTGTCCTTTTGTCGCGGGTGCTACCGCTCTGTGTATCGCGGCACATCCGGATGACACCTACCTCCAGATCAAGAACAGGATCCTGAATGGGGTTGATCCGGTAGCTGCTTTCAGCAAAAAGTGTTCTACCGGCGGTCTCATCAATGTGGACAGCATCGTTCATAACCTGATCACCGAAGACGGTTTTGAATATACCCTTTCTAATGGAAAAGCGATCATCATTGGTTACAAAGGAACCAACATGAATCCCGTACTCCCCAATCTCATCAAGGACTATTATCCTGTTGTGAGCATCGCGAAAGGCGCGTTCATGTATCAGCCCATTGAATCTATTATTGTTAGTGAAAACGTCTTAACAATAGAATCCAGTGCTTTTGAGAACTGCTCCAAACTCGTGTCTATCATCTTAGGCCCGAATGTTTATTCCATTGGTGCCAACACCTTCCAGGGTTGCTCCGCTCTGACAGAAATCAATCTGCCCGCGGCGATCACCACCCTGGGTTCCGGATGGCTGATCGGCTGCACATCCCTGCAAAACATCAATGTGGATCCGGCCAACACCACATACTCCAGTCAGAACGGTATCCTTCTCTCCAAGGACGGAACCATCCTGATGTGCTTCCCTTCCGCCAAACCCGTAGTCGGAATGGTTATCCCTCCAACGGTCAATACCATTGGTGATTCTGCTTTTGCCTATACGCAGCTGACAAACATCACGCTGCCTAACTCGGTCCGCCGTGTCAATCAGAATGCCTTTAGTTTCTGCGACAAGCTGGAATCTGTCGCATTCGGTGAAGAGTTCACCTCTATCGGCATCTACGCATTCTATGAGTGCACCGCCCTGAAGAGTCTCCACTTCCCTGGAAACGCTCCGGCAGCAATGAACATCTCCTTTGAAGAATGCTCTCCCACAGTCTATTATTCATCTGCTAAAGATGGATGGGTACTGGATGATGAAGGACTTTGGTACGGACTGAAAGTTGTCAACACCAGCACCACTTCGGTCACGGTCGATCCGCGGATCAGCTACAGAATCGAGGACGGCAAGATGATCATTACTTTCAAGGGTATCCTCTACAGCAGTACCAACAATATCGACTGGGTCAAGGTCGAAGGCGCGGAAAGCCCCTACACCGTGGATCCTTCCGTTGGAATGTTGTTCTATCGTGTAGATGTGGAATAGGTTACAAAGATAACACACAGAGAATGTTTTTATTTCTCTGAAAAAAAATAAAATGCGAGGTGGATTAACCTCGCATTTTATTTTGAAAATGGTTGACTTCGTTTACATTTTAAGGCATAGTTTTGTGGAGTTGCATTGCTTGTTATGCCGAAACTGATTGTTTTAACTGAGGGATTTAAAGGACAGACCTGCGAACTTAAGGCGGGAGTCACTACGATAGGTCGCGCTGATGATAACGCTTTCTGCATTCCAGAAGGCTCAGTTTCTGGTCACCACTGCGAAGCTGTCCTGACAGGAAATGATCTTGTTATCAAGGATTTAAACTCGACAAACGGCACCTATATCGATGGAAATAAGATCACCGAAGCCCCCCTCAAGGCCGGCATGATCCTGCGGTTAGGACAATGCGAACTCAAGCTGGATGACGGTACCTCCTTCAAGAAAGTGATGGAATCCCATCGCGGCGGCATCAAGCTGGAAGCCGGAGGCTCAGCCAACGCGCCGGCCAATCCTGCCTTCAAGAAGAAAGATAATAAAATGAATATTTACATTCTTGGCGGAGGCGCGGCAGTCGTTATTATCATCCTGGCTTACCTCTTCCTGCGTTAAAAATGTATCTATAGTTCTTCAGTTATGGCGAATCAAAAAATCGCTTCCGGTATTTATTACGTTGGTGTTTCCCATTATGACAGACGTCTTTTCGACGCACTCATCGCTACCCCGGAAGGAACGACCTACAACTCCTACATCATCCAGGGACAAAAAGCGACAGCCCTGATCGATACAGTAGAACCTGAATTTAAGGATCTTCTGCTTCGGAATATCAAATCGGCCGGCATCGAAAAGATCGACTATATCATTTCCAATCATGCCGAACAGGATCACTCCGGCAGTATTCCCGATCTTTTAGCTTTTTATCCTGGAGCAAAACTGGTCACAAATGAAAAGTGCCGTGATCTGCTGCTGGCACTCATGCCCGATATCCCCGCCGACCGCATCATCACCATCAAAGACCATGAAACACTGGATCTGGGCGGACGCACACTGGAATTTATTTTGGCACCCTGGATCCACTGGCCGGAAACGATGATGACCTTCCTCCGGGAAGACTCCATCCTGTTCCCCTGCGATCTGTTTGGTTCCCACTTAGCAGTCTCCAATATCTTTATGGATGACGAGCGTGTTTTCCACGAGCCGATGAAGCGCTACTACGCTCAGATCATGATGCCCTACCGCGGACAGGCAGCCAAACGCGTGGAAACAGTCAAAGCTCTGGCTCCCAAGATGATTTGTCCCAGTCATGGACCTGTTTTCAAAGATACATCCGTTCCTTTAAGACTTTATGAAAACTGGGTCTCTGACAGTCTTCGGAATGAAGTTCTCATTCCCTGGGTCTCCACCCATGGCGCGACCGCCCGCATGGTCGAACATCTGACCTCCGCCCTTATTGAACGCGGGATCGATGTGCATCCCTACGATTTGACCAAAGCGGATCTGGGCCGTATCGCCGGTCACCTGGTGGACGCGGCTACGATCGCGATCGGCACCGGCTGTGTCCTGACCGCGGCGCACCCGCTGGCTGCCTACGCGGCACTGATCACCAACGCTCTCCGTGCCAAAGCCAAATTCGCAACTGTCTTTGGTTCTTTTGGATGGAGCGGAGTCAAAGTCCCCGATCAAATTGCCGGTCTGTTGGGAAATCTCAAGGTCGAACTCCTGTCTCCCGTCATGACCAAAGGCGCCCCCACAGCGGAAACTTTTGCCGCTTTGGATAAAATGTCCGATGATATCCTTGCCCGTCATCAAAGTCTTGGGCTGAAATAATATTGGGATCCATTCCCCCTTTCCGAGTCCTCTGCTCCGATGGCAGAGGATTTTTTTAACACGAGAGGTCTTAAACACTTGCGATTTTATCCCAAAGCATCTACTATGAAGCCATAGGATATGCTGCATATATTCTTCAACAACGGAGGGACAATAATGTGGGTGCTTTTGGTGCTGGGCGCACTGGGAGCCGCCATATTCATTGAACGGCTTCTGCACTATCACCGGGCTCAGATCGACTCCAAAGAATTCATCACCGGTGTCAAAAACGTACTCCGCCGTGAGAATCAGATGGAAGCGCTCTCGATATGCGACGCGACTCCCGGTCCCGTCGCACGTCTGGTCAAACTGGCCATCCTGAATAAGAACCTGGGCAATAAAAGCGTGGATGACGCTATCGAATCCGCGGGGCTGATAGAAGTGCCTCGTCTGGAAACACGGCTCTCCTGGCTGGCAACGATCGCCGAGATCGCGCAGCCGTTAGGCTGTCTGGGAACTGTTCTGGGAATGATCAAAATGTTCCGCGCGATGCAGTTGGCAGGGCCTTTCGCCGATATCAATGTGCTGAGCGGCGGCATCTGGACCGCGCTCATCTCCGCGGCGCTGGGACTGGCTCTTTCCGTCACCGCCCGCGCCGGATATAATTATTTGATCGAGCGAGTGAACAACATCGTCCTGGATATGGAAAAAACATCCACGGACATCACTCATTTCCTTTTTGATTCGGTCCATGATCTAAACAACAACCACTAAGAGGCTTCCTGTGAAATATCACCGCAATTTAAAAGCTATGAGCAACCGTTTGGACGGTTCCGCTTTTTCTTGCGTACTCCTCTTGATCATCGCGTTTCTGCTGATGGAATCCTCGCTGGTCAATAAATCCGGCGTGAATATCGAACTCCCCGCCCCGGACACTGAGCTTCCGGGGATCACCGGTCCCACACTGGTAGTTGGATTGGATGATGACGGCCGGTACTACATCTCTAACAAGAGCGTTTCCGATGAGGCATTGCTGAAAACTTTCAAGAATGCCGCCGAAAAAAATCCGGATACAGCGGTCATCATCGTTGCGGACCATAAAACACAGGTGGACAGGATCGCTCACGCGAGCGCCCTCACCTATCAGGCAGGCTTGAAACGGATCCTGATGGCTACCAAATCCAGGCGCAACGTGGAAAACGAGCCTCCGGCTCAAACTGATATCCAATCATCCGATGAATCACAAAAGCACTAACCCCTATACCACAGATCAGGTCGTGCTGGAAAAACAGACATGGCCTTTGAAGAAGTGGTACACTCTGATAGGCTGCATCTTCATCGCTCATATCCTTTTTTACTACATCTTCCTGGACTCCAGAAAAATCGTCCCTCAGCAGCCCGTCATCCGTCAGCAAACATTGATGGCTGCTGATTACGATGCGGACCCTCATTCCATTATCGCTTCTTTTATAGAATCCTTTGATCCAAGCGTCTTTGCCGGCGCGCACGAAAACGGGGTGTCCGGTTTTTTATGGAAAGAAAAACAATCCACAATCTACAGCTCAAAATCAGCCTATCCCTCTTTTGAAATAACTCCTCCGGCTGATATTTTCGCTCAGGAACTATCTGATGTCCTCATGCCCGTCGCGGTGCGCATCGAGATTCAGGACAGCCCCTACATCCCCTCTCTCAAGCTGAAAGAATCCTATGTCAGGAGCTTTCCCGACCATTCTTATATCCGCCTCCCGAACAGTCTCACAAATACCTGGAAACTCCCGCCGATGGCGCTTCCCACGCAGTCCTGGAACGGCACACTGTCCGACACCGTTGTTCAAGCCATACTGGGCGAAGACGGCCGTGTCTTTTCGGCCACGTTATTTTCATCCTCCGGGATGCCCAAGGCCGACGAGGACGCTATCCGCATCATCCAGTCCATACGTCTGCTTCCCGTTGAACCTCTTCTGACTGATACACCACGCCGGCCGGATAACTGGACACACGCTCAAACGGTCCTGTTTACGATCTGCTGGGCCACACGTTCCCCCCTTGCCACCCCGTAAGCGTAATGAATTTAGAAGATGTCATATTATTAGATGTTGTCCTGTGCCTGATTTTCATCTGTGCGCTGAACATCCACTCTGAAAAGCTGCGCAAGCGTTTTGAACCCGCGCCCAGCAAGGACCGCATCTTCCGCTGCAAAAAATGCGACTTTGTTTATACAGATGATCCTGACGTGGATCGCTCCCGCTGTCCTCACTGCGGAGCAGGAAATGAAAGTGTAAAATTCTGATGCAAAAAGATCCAAACTCTTCAAACTCTGATCCCAGTCAACAGCCGTTCATGGAAGGTCCCAACCGGACTTACTTTATTGAAGCGGTCGGATGGATGGAGCTGGGCAACTATGAGGAAGCTCTGCATTCCGTCAGCCAGATCGTGGACAAATACATGGTCCGCTTCGAGGTACTGGCACTGAAATGGTCCATCCTGTACAAATTAGGACGCAAAAAGGAATGCAAAGATACCTCCCAATTCCTGACGCTCTTCCATAGTGCCCGGGTAGATTCCTGGATGATGCGGGCTCAGTCTTTCTACAATCAAAAGCAATACCAGAAAGCTTATGAGACCCTCCATTCCGTAGAAAAACAATTCAAGAATGACTGGCGCTTCGCCTATGACTATGCCTGTTATCACAGCCTGACCAAACGCTTCGACAAGGTAGAGTACTGGATCAAAGTGGCCAGCCGCAAAGGTGACCCCAAAGAAGTGGATAAAATGTTCCAAACCGACCCCGATTTCAAACCCTATAAGAAATATCTGGAATCCGGGAAAAAAGATACGGATCACCTTTAAAAATGAATCAATCCTGTTGATTTGATCCTGTCAAAATATCTGTGTAATTCCGTGTTCATCCGTGGTTCTTTCACAAGAACATGACGATCAAAAGCTGGGCATAGAAAATCTTGAGGATGGTCGCTAAAGGATAGACGGACGCGTTGCCGACATTCACGGTCGTGGCATCTGAACGGGAAGCCGCGAACTCCATGGCCATCGGCTGAGTCTGGAAACCGCTCATCACGCCCAGCAAGGTCGGGATGCTGGGCACTTTGCAGATCAGCAGCACGACCCAGATGATCAGATGAACCAGGACGAGCATCCCCAGTGAAACAAGGATCAGGAACCAGCCGTCTCCTCTCAATGTGCTGAGCAGTTTTGAGCCGGAATTGACACCGATCACCGCCAGGAACAACGCGAATCCGGCATGGCGCAAGGCCATATTCGCCGCCGGGGCGATGCTCCAGACAAACGGCCCGGAACGGCCTATGGAACCAAAGACCAGCGCGACAACTAACGGACCACCGGCATATCCCAAAGTGACAGGAACATCCACACCCGGAACCGGAATGGGTATCTGGCCGATCAAAAGTCCCAGGGCGACCCCGATGAACAGACTGAAAAAGGTCTGCTCGGTGGCGATGTTCATGGAGTTGCCAAAGAATTTATTGAGCGAGACTTGTTTATCCTTTTTGACGATCACACGCACCAGGTCGCCCAGCTGAAGGCGTGTGCGCTGGTTGATCTCAAGGCGGGTATCTCCTCTCTTGATACGGCAGATGCTTGCGCCCATGCTGCTGAGTTTCAGCCGCCAGACGCTTTGATTGATCAGCAGTTTATTGGAGACAGTGAAAAAGCGTGTGGAAAAAAAGTTGCGGTCCTGGATAAGCCCCATATCACCCTTCTTGCCCAGGATATCCGCCGCTGCCTCCACAGAAGCGGCAGGTCCTTCTATGACGACCATCGCCCCCATAGGGATCATCGTATCCCCATCAATGAAATGATGTTTCCCATTGAACCGGTAACGGGACGCGACCACACCCACGAACCGATTGATCAAAGCACCCGTCCAGCAGCGGTAATTTCCCGGCACATCTTTGCTCAGCTCAACAACGCTGATCATATATGAAGGAGCCTGCGGCAAATTGACTTTCCTTCTCTTCTCTCGTATCAGGTGGAATTGAACGATCAATAATACACCGACAATGGCAAAAGGATACGCCACGCCATAACCGGCATCCACTTTTTTCAATTCCTTTTCAACAAGGTCATTTTGGGCATCCCGGTACACCTCCGCCTCTTGTGCTTCCAATCCGTTTTCTTTGATATATTTCTCGATCGCGTTTTTGCTCACCAGACGTTTTGCCTCTTTGGCTGCGTTCAAGGATGGTGTATTCGTCAGTGTGCCGCAAAAAAGACCGCTCATCACCATCGAGTCCTTGCCGAAGAACTTGATCACCCCCATGCTGCAAAGGAAAATCGCGGTCATAGCCACAAAAGTAGTAAGATTCAGCATCAATCCATTGCGTTTGAGCGATTGGAAAAAAGCGGGAGCCGCCGTCAAACCAACGCAATAAATAAACAATGCCAGTCCAAATCTTTCTATGTCATGATGGATCTCCAGATCCGGATAAATCACACCAAACATTACACCCACAAAGAAAACAGCGGCAACACCCAGCTTAAAGTTGCCCGGCAGTTTTATTCTTCCAATGACTTCGCCCAAGCCCATAATGAGTGTCAAAGCCGGAAGCGTAGCGAAAACCCAGTTCGATAAAAGCCAGTTTGCAATATCATTCATGATCGTTTATGAGAGTTGATGACCTCTGATTCTCTTTACTGAATACAAGACACAGCCCGTTTAGCTGTTGAAATGATTTTATAAAATTCTTCCGCGATGTCTATTCTAAAACATAAGATTTTTTAACTATTAAAATTAGACATTAAAATTCATTTTTCAGATTAGAAAATTTTATACCCCTTAAGCAGTATTACGAAACAACCCTTTCCGTGAACGCTCCCCCCGGACGCAAAAAGAGCGGCATCTGTCCGATACCGCTCTTTTGTTATTATCCAGGTCTATTTTGTTTAGACAAAGAATACCTTGGAAAGGATATACATCATCACCCAGGAAAGTACCAGACCAACGATGCCCAGCACCAGACCGGTCTTCCACATACCTGTTGTATCGGTATAACCAGTCGCGTGAGCCAGCGCATTCGGCGGCGTAGAGATCGGCAGACACATACCCAGAGAGCAAGCGAAAGCCACAGCCACCATCAGAGAGGTCACACCGCCCAGAGGAGCCAGCGTATCCTTGCAAGCCACTGCTACCGTGATCAAAATAGGCACCATCAAACTGGCCGTGGAAGTATGGCTCATGAAATTTGCGAAGAAGAGACAAATGAAACCGCAGCCGATCATCAGCATGAACGGAGACCAGCTGGCAAACGGAATGGCGTTGATCAGATGCTGCGCCAATCCGGTCTTCTGCAATCCCAAGCCCAGAGCGAAACCGCCAGCCACCAGCCAGAGCACGTCCCAGCTCATTTCATTCAAATCTTTCTTGGTGATCACACCCGTCAGAGCGAATACCGCCATCGGAATCATCGCGATCACGTTATCATTGATGCCGTGGACCTTATTACCAATGATCCACAGAAGGACGCACAAGGTGAAAGTGCAATAGACGATGATCGCGCGCGGGCTGGTATCAAACTTGTCAGCACCGGCGATCTTCAGGGTCATTTGTTTCATCTTGATCGGATAGATCTTCAGCAGCAGCAGCCAGGCAATGAACATCATGACCAATACATAAGGCACACCAAACATCATCCACTCACCAAAGGAGATATGGATACCGGCGTTCTGGAGAGCACCCAGAGCGATAGCGTTCGGAGGCGTTCCGATCGGAGTTCCCATACCGCCGATATTGGCACCCAGAGGAATGGCCAAAGCAAAAGCGGCCTTGCCTCTGTCCTCGGCATCAAAGAGTTTCAGCACCGGGGTCAAAATAGCCAGCATCATCGCCGCAGTCGCGGTATTGCTCATAAACATGGAGAACAGAGCAGTGATGACCATCAGGCCGAGCAAAACGATTTTAGGATTCTTACCGAACGGTTTCAGCAGCACGCGCGCCAGGTTCAAGTCCAGACGGTACTTGGTCGCAGCAGCAGCCAGGAAGAATCCGCCCAGGAAGAGCATGATGATCGGATCCGCGAATGTCGCCATGATGGATTTGAACGGCAGCATTTCAACGCCTTCCACCCGGCAGGGCAGCAATGACGAGGTAGATATCGTCAGGATCATCAGCACGATAACAAGCATGGAGGTGGACCAGATCGGGAACGGCTGGAGGATCCAGTAGAGAGCAGCCATCACAAAAATGGCAATGACACGGATCTCTAACGGATTTAATGTATTTTCACCGGTAAAGCCCATGGATTCATACGGCAGAAAGAGTGCCGCGATCGCAAAGGCTGTTGCTATAATGAACTTAATAAACTGTGATTTTGTCATATTTTATCTTTTATTCTCTTTATTATTACCAAGTCAGGAACACCTGGCCGCGGATGAACAAGGCCGTGGCTCTGTAGTCAGGTGTGTAAAAGTTTCCGGGGATGATCGATTCGATCACGGCATGGGTCTTGATGTGCTTGGTAAAGCTGTATTCCGCGATGCCGTAGATCAGATGTCCCTTGAAGCTGCTGTTCGCGCTGTGTCTGGCATCTCCGCCCAGCGGATTTTCCGGAGCGAACATCGGACGATAAGTTCCGGCGAAACGAACATTTTCCCAAGGTTCCATAGAGTAGCCGATGTAAGGTGAATACATATTGGTGTAGTCACAGGCTCTGCCGCTGTCCACACGGGTATAAGCCATGATCTCACTGATACGCGGATAACGGCCCCATAACGGATCAAAACCGTTGTCCGTTCCATTCCCGCCCTTGTCACCGGAAAGGTATTCAAAACCGACCCACAATTTGCTGTTCACGACATCCTGGAAGGAGTAAGTCACTTTCGCGTCACCGCCGTAAGCCAGGAAATTGCGGTCATTGCGTTTGCCGACCTGAAGCGCGGCACGCCCGACCATTGACCAGTTGTCATTCCATTTGACGGTGACCTGCGGCTGCATCGTCACACTGTCACCATAGATAGAGCTGGCCAAATCGCCCGGATACTCGTGCTTGTAAATGACAAGCCCGTCCAGGGTCGTATTCTCAAAGTGTTTATTGCGCAAAAGCAGCATACCGCCCTGGATATCATCTTCTGCCAGATATTGACGGCTCTTCTGCATGTCTATCGGCGGCAGCCAGGCATCCGACTTGGCGCACTGATACAGATAGACGGCTTCCAGCGTGTTTTCCTCATCTGGGAATTTCCATGTGAAACGCGCTCCATCAAAGAATGTTGTACGGGATCCGTCACGGGTCGTACCATCCTGCACGATCCAGTTTTGGCCCATATCCAGCAGTTCCTGACGACCGATCCTCAAACGCCAGTTGGAATCCTTCGGTTCCAGTGTCGCGTAGAGATTGTCAAACATCACCTCACCGGATTCCCACTCTCTGGACGCTTTGGGATCAATAAAGTTTCTTAAAACATACATCGCGCGGGTGCCAAAGGAAAAATACTCAGTCGGCATCACGTCTGCCCACACGCG
Source organism: Verrucomicrobiota bacterium (assembly GCA_016283885.1). Classification (GTDB taxonomy): domain Bacteria; phylum Verrucomicrobiota; class Verrucomicrobiia; order Limisphaerales; family UBA1412; genus UBA1412. The sequence continues at coordinate 7,904 of JAEENR010000157.1, read as the reverse complement.
GAAACGATAGCGCTGATGATGTTTGTCTTCGTCCGCCTCATTATATTGCGGATTAGTCAGATACTCTTCACGGGCACGCAGATCCGCGCCCCATTTCAACCAGGAAACAGGATGTTTTGTCTTTTGTATCCATTCTTCCGTCAGACCTTTTGAGGTTTTTTCCGGTTGGATCGCTGTTTGTTCAGCTTCTTCCTGCGGGGCCGCATCTTCTGCAGCTTCATCCAGTTGGTCGGCATCTTCTTCTACTTCAGCAGCATCTGCTGCGACTGCCGGAGTGTCTATGTTGTTTTGTTCAGCCTTGGGGGCTGCCGCTGCATCCTCCGCCATGCACGGAGAAGAGGAAATTGTTAATGCAGCAAGTATTACGATTATTCTGGCCGTTTTGGCATTAACCATACGCCTTTTTTCTACAAAATCTGACGGCTCTAAGTCAAATAAAAAGACAACTTTACTAAAATAATAAGCGGCACTTATATAATTTGCGTTTTTCAAAAAACTTTTTCTAATCACTCCCTATCAGTAAAACGTCTTTCCCTGTGTTTTCCCTCATTCTGAGTTTGACATCCGCCTCCATCCGGATATCTTAACTGCATGGACGGTGAGCCGTTAAAAACTGTTTATCTCAAGCCCCGCGAAGCCGACCGCTTGCGCGCCGGGCATCCGTGGGTCTATTATGGTGAAATAACCCCGCTTCGTGAACCCATTGCCGATGGGGAATGTGTGCAAGTCCTGGACTCCCGCAATCACCTCGTAGGATGCGGACTTTTCAATTCCAAATCCAAGATCCGTGTACGTCTTCTGTCCCGTCGGGAAAAACTGACCCTCAACGCCGAATTTTTCAAAAAACGCATCGAGACCGCCCTGCAAGTGCGCCGCCATGCCATGCCGGGTGCCACCTCCTTCCGGGTCGTGAACGCCGAAAGCGATTTCCTCAGCGGGCTCATCATTGACAAATATGAAGATGTGCTCGTCCTCCAGACTACCTCGCTGGGTATGGATCAGCGCAAGCCCATGATCGTTGAAGCCCTCAAGGAGATCTTCCATCCCACCGCCATCCTGGAAAAAAACGATTCCCCTTCCCGCACCTTTGAAGGAATGGAGATGGTCCATTCCACCCTGTACGGCACCGCTCCCGCGGGCGACCAGCTTATCCGTCTGAACCAGATCCAGTTCAAGATCAACTTTGATTCCGGCCATAAGACCGGCTGCTATCTGGATCAGCAGGTCAACTACAAGAAAGTGGGCGACCTGGCCGCCGGTGCCCGTGTCCTGGACTGCTTCTGCTTCCTGGGCGGTTTTGCCCTGCACGCCGCCAAAGGCGGTGCCCGCGAAGTCATTGGCATAGACCAAAGCGAAACAGCCATCAAAACAGCCAGCGAAGGAGCCAAACTCAACAACCTTTCCGGCTGCACCTTCATCAACGCCAACGCCTTCGACTGGCTGATCGAACACGCCAAGAATACCGAGATCGAACAGAAAGACCTCTTTGACCTGATCATTCTGGACCCTCCCTCTTTCACCCGCAACCGCCACTCGGTGGATGCCGCGCTGAATGGATACAAAGAGATCCACCTGAGAGCCTTGAAGCTCCTGCGCCCCGGCGGCACACTGGCCACCTTCTGCTGCTCCCACCATGTGGACACACAGACCTTCCAGAACGTCATCCTGAACGCGGCCTTTGACGCTCACAAGATCCTGCGCCGGACTCATATCTACAGTCAGTCCCCGGATCATCCCATTATCCCCGTCATCCCCGAAACCGAATACCTCAAAGGATTCGCCTTCGAGGTCGCAAAATAATATAAGTCATTATTTAATAACAATATATTATCTGTGTTTATCCGTGTCCATCCGTGGTTCTTTTCATAACCATCGGGAGTTCTCTTGATCTATCTCGTTCCTGTCATAAATGCTTGACCTGACGGGTGACAGACTCCAAACTTGGGCAGTAGTTCCGGTTCGAGCTGGCTGCCCGGCCGGATTTGGTACATATATTACACATTGACTATGAAGATCAGAAAAGCTGTTATTCCCGCCGCCGGTTTCGGGACACGTTTCCTGCCCGCGTCCAAAGCTCAACCCAAAGAAATGCTCCCCATCGTGGACACGCCCACCATCCAATATGTGATGGAAGAGGTGGAAAACGCCGGCATTTCGGATGTGCTGATGATCATCGGCAAGGGCAAACGCGCTATCGAAGAACACTTTGACCGCAATTTTGAGCTGGAGACCGAGCTGGCCGAGAAAAAACGGCTCCAGGAGCTGAACGACATCCGCCGCATCTCCGAAATGTGCAATATTTACTTTGTTTACCAGAAGGAGCTGAACGGCTTGGGCGATGCCGTCAGCTATGCCCGCAGCCATGTAGGCGATGAGCCTTTTGTCGTCCTGCTGGGCGATACCATCATCGACACGAACAACGGCAACAGCATCACGGCGGAAATGATCCGCGTCTATGAACAGTACCAGGCGCCGGTCGTTCTGCTGGAAGAAGTGGATCCCAAGAAGGTCAGCCGCTACGGTATCGTAGGCGGCAAAATGCTGGGGAACAACATTTTTGAGATAGATCGCCTGGTGGAAAAACCCTCCGTGGAGGAAGCCCCCAGCAATCTGGCCGTGGCCGGACGCTACATCCTGACACCGGATATCTTTGAATGCATAGACCAGACCCCGCGGGGCAAAAACGACGAGATCCAGCTGACAGATGCCATGCAGCTGCTGCTCAAGCGCAGACGTTTCTACGGATTGAAGCTGGACGGCGTGCGGCATGATATCGGCAACAAGCTGGACTTTGTCAAGACCAATATCCTCTACGCGCTGAAGAGGAAAGATATGGGCGAAGAAGTCCGCCGGTTCATTCTGGAGATCGCCGGACGTCTGGAAAAATAAAATTCAGGAAAGTTTATTTTGAAAAGCGCTTGCAAAAAAGTTAGGAAAGGCTTACATTATTGAGCAACTGCTGATTTGCAGCGGCTATGTCTATGTCTGAACATGTCAAAGACAACAAGTTAAGTGCCAGCCTGGAAGATTATCTGGAGGCTGTGCTGGCTGTTATCATTGAAAAGAAAGCCGTTCGGGCCAAAGACATTGCCGACAGGCTCAATGTCAGCCGATCCTCCGTCACAGGCGCGCTTCAGGCTCTGGCCGCCAAAGGCTACATCCATTATGCGCCCTATGATGTCATCACTCTGACCAGTGAAGGCGAAAAAGTGGCCGGGAAGATTTTCGATAAGCATAAGACGCTCACCGATTTCTTCGCAAAGATGCTGCTGATCGACCCTGTTCTGGCCGAAAAAACAGCCTGTGAAATGGAACATGTTATGCCGGAAGAGGTCATCGAGCGATTGAACAAACTGGTCTCTTATGTCCGGGATTCTCTGAAGGATCCCTCCGAATGGGCTGACAGATTCAGCAAATACTGTAAAGATCACAAGAAAGCCTGATGGCTTCAATCTGAATTGACGCAAATATGAAAATGCCAACTGTAAACGAAGATGTGAACGCGAATCCGTGTGATTCCCTGAAATCTTCTAGCAAACGCTATCCCCACAGCACCTTACTCAATGCCTCCGCTGGTCAGCGCGTTCAAGTCCAGCAAGTCATTTCGACCCCTTCCTTTGAAGCGCGTCTCCAGTCGTTGGGGTTTGTTCCCGGAGTTCCTGTCAATATCGTGACTAAACACCGTAAATCCATGATCGTGGAAGTTCTCCGCAGCCGTCTTTCTCTCAGCGCTGAAGCTGCCAGTGCTATTACCGTAAAAGTTTCCTGATTTTTTCCCATTCTCATCCCTTGCCGGGAATGAGTTTACTCTAAAAGTTAGGTTAAACAAAGTTTTTTAGTTAAAACATAAAAATTATGTCGAACACAATCGGTTCAAAAATCAAGATCGCGCTGGCGGGCAACCCCAACGCCGGCAAAACTACCATCTTCAATAAACTGGTCGGTGCCCATCAGCACGTCGGCAACTATCCCGGAGTAACGGTGGAAAAGGTCCAGGGTATCCGCGAATACGGCTCTCTGGAAATGCTGTTCACAGACTTGCCCGGCACCTACAGTTTGACCGCGACTTCTCCGGAAGAGGCCGTTTCCCGCGATTTCATCTACCATGAAACACCGGATATGATCGTGAACGTCGTGGATGCCTCTAATCTGGAGCGCAATCTCTATCTGACCTATCAGCTGCTGGAAACCGGCATCCCCGTCATTATCGTTCTGAACCTGAGCGACAAGGCCAAAGAACAAGGCATCGAGATCGATGAAGCCAAACTTTCCCGGGCGCTCAACAACTCCCCCATCGTTCGCACCATCGGCAATAAGGGGCAGGGACTGGATAAGCTCCTGGAGACCATCAACAAGATGGATCTGAGCCCCAGAGGAACAAGCTTCCGTCTGGACTACGGGCCGGAGTATGAACATGAAATGGAGGAAATCGGCCGTCAGCTCCAAACCTCCGGAGCCGTCAAAGCAAATCCACGTATTTCCGAACGCTGGCTTCTGGTCAGCCTGCTGGAACGCGATCCCCTCTCCACCAAATGGATCACCGATCCCAAAGCTCAGGAACTGGCCGCCAGCTTTGACCATCAAAAGGAAGCGCAGACCGGCAAGAACGTCAACGCCATCTTCTCGGAGATCCGCTACCAGGCCATTCTGGAACTCTCCAAAAATGTGGTCAAAACGACTAAGACCAATGTCCACGGCAGCACCAATAAGATAGACGCAGTCCTGCTGCACCGTTTCTGGGGACTGCCCATCTTCCTGGTGCTGATGTATGTGCTCTTCTATGTCACCTTTAAACTGGGCGATCCGCCTATGGGCTGGATCGAAAGCGGTTTTGATATGCTGAAGGAATGGGTCGGCGGATTCTGGCCCGAAGATTCCGAGAGCTTTCTCAAGAGCCTGATCGTGGACGGCATCATCGGCGGTGTCGGCGGTGTCATCGTCTTTCTGCCCAATATCGTGCTGCTGTTCACCGGCATCGCGATTCTGGAAGACAGCGGCTATATGGCCCGCGCGGCGTGTCTGCTGGATAACGCCATGAGCAAGTTCGGTCTGCGCGGCAAATCATTCATCCCCCTGATCGTGGGGTTCGGCTGCAACGTGCCGGGCATCATCGCCACACGCACTATCCCGAACCGGGCAGATCGTTTCCTGACGATCCTGATCCTGCCGCTGTTCAGCTGCGGCGCACGTCTGCCCATCTATACGCTGATCATCCCCGCGTTCTTCCCCGAAGCATGGAGGGCTCCGATCCTCTTCCTGATGTATTTCACGGGTGTACTGGTCGCGGCCATCATGGCAAAGCTCCTCAGCATCAGCTTATTCAAAGGACAAAGCGAACCGTTCGTCATCGAGCTGCCCTCGTACCAGGTCCCTACCGTGTTCGGTGTCCTGATCACGATGTGGCGCCGCTCCTGGCTGTATCTGAAGAAAGTCGGCACCATCATCCTGGGCGTTTCCATCATCCTGTGGGCCATGGCTGTCTGGCCGGGCGTTTCCGGTGAGACTCAGGCTCAATATGATAAGGGCGTAGAAGCTCTGGCAGCCGCGGCGGAAGCCGGGGGCATCGATAACGAAATCAGAGCAAGAGCCGAAGAATACTCTCTAAAGCTGGCGGCTCTGGAAGAAGAAGGTCTTGGCGATGAAGAACTGGACACAGCCAAAGAAGCCCTGGACAAGGAATATCTGGATGACCGCGTCAGCCGTGCTCTGGAGCTGGCTGAGGAACAAACGGAACTGGACAACAAACTGGCCGCCGCCTCACTGGAAGTCTCTCTGATGGGCCGTGTCGGCAAAATCATGGAACCGATCTTCCGTCCCTGCGGATTTGACTGGAAAATGGACTCCGCCATCATGGCAGGTCTGGCCGCCAAGGAGGTCGTCGTCGCCCAAATGGGTATCCTCTACAGTCTGGGCGAAGTGGACGAGGAAAGCGACAGTCTGCGTGAAAAACTGGCCGAAAACTACACCCCGCTGCAGGGCTTCTGCCTGATGCTCTTCTGTCTGCTCAGCGCGCCCTGCTTTGCCTGCATCGCCACCGCGAAACAGGAAATGGGCGGATGGAAATGGGCTATCGCTCAGGCACTGGGGCTGACCGTTCTGGCCTGGGTGATCACCACGTTCGTCTATCAAACGGGCAGCGCCGTTCTGCTGTCCAAGAACCCGATCGAGATCTCGGTCGTCATCGGTGTCATCCTGCTGGCTCTGATCTGGGCATTCTTCCAGATCGCTCACAAGTTCCAGGGCAAAGGCGGATGCGGATGTGCCAGCTGCGGCGGATGCTGCGGATGCTCCGGCCGTAAAAAAGATTAGATTCAATATAAAAAAGCCATAAAAAAGAGAGCCGGATATTTTGTTCGGCTCTTTCTTTTTAGTATAGATGAACCACGGATGGACACAGATAAACACAGATAAGTTATTAAATAACAAATTGTTTTGTAGACTCACGACCCGCGCGTCTCAGCCCCGGAGGGGCGGCCAGGGAAATATGAAGCCCCGGCAAAGGTTCATTGTAAAGCCCTTATTCCTTGATTCCGAAAAAATGAAATCTCATTCCCATCTAAATCATTTAATGAGTAAGTTTCCACATAAGATCACTCACATTCCCGAACTCAATCTCGATATCCCATAAAAAATAAGAAGGGACAGCTACAGCAATGATTGTCAGTATCACCCCAAAATCGAGAAACATTCGGATCTTGTCCCTTGTCATCTTTTTAGAAAAATCTAAATAATCAATACTATCAATATCTTCTTCATCTATCTTTATCTTTACCCTTTTGCAAATACATAACATCGCATTAGAAATAAAACCCGCAAAAGCACCTAATAGAGCATAGTATGAAAAATACATGATAATAACAAACAAGAACCAAATAATATAATCAGGCATCACTATAGGAATAGTAAGGAAACGTATATCTGGCTCACCCCCACTAGTGCCAATGTAAAAAATAATTTTAAATGGAAAGGTATTGAAAATATCAAAACCTCCAAAAACTGCAGGCAGCATTGCTATTCCAAATACAATGCCAAAAAGCGTCCCTTTCTTCAGGAAATCACGTAATAGCCATCCTCTATTAAACCGAAAATATAAGGGATTTATTTTTTTCATAACTTACATTTTTTCGGAAATAATATCTCACCAAATCATAACATTAATATTCCAATCCCATAAAAAATAAGAAGGGACAGCTACAGCAATGATTGTCAGTATCACCCCTAAAGCAAGAAATATTAGAATCTCGTCCCATGTTATTTTTTTAGAAAAATCTAAATAATCAACGCTATCAATATCTTCTTCATCTATATTTATCTTTACCTTTTTGTAAATACACAACATCACATTAGAAATGAAACCCGCAAAAGCACCTAATAAAGCATAGTATGAAAAGTACACAATAATAATAAACAAGGAAAAAGAAATAAAATCAGGAAGTAAAAAAGGACAAATAGGAAAACTAAGGAAACCTACAAACGGGATATCCCCCCTATGGCCAATTTGAAAAATAATTTTAAATGGGATGGTATTATGAAAAAAGAAAAATGGAATGGTAAATGGCTTGATCTTAATAAAGAAAATTGTAAATGGCATTACTATTCCAAATACAATGCCAATAATCACCCCAAATTTAAGGAAATTACGTAATGGCCATCCTTTATTAAACCGAAAATATAAGGGATTTGTTTTTTTCATAAATTCATTTCTTTATCTATTAGCATTAAAATAACATTTACATTTACATCCACCATATTTTTTTACATGATTCCTGAAATCTTTAAGTGTTACTTCGGTTGCTTTTTGAGTTAATGTAATCCGCTTGTTTCCTTTTTTATACACAGCCCATTCACGATAACCAGAAATAGTCGTATGTGATTCTGGATAAAGTATGGCTGTTCCTCCATAT
>JAEENR010000001.1 GCA_016283885.1 Verrucomicrobiota bacterium | reverse complement strand
CAAGGCTCCGAATATTTGGCATTGCCCGGCGGATATGTCGATGGTCAATGTGACTGCCGGCCGTGAAAGAGGTGCCAAACGCCGTGTTCGCAGTATGTCCATCAATAATTTTGTGGGTGGTCAGTTTACCGATGGTAGACAACATGCGGCCTGGAATGAGCAAGAAGTACAGATGTACGCGAAATTGAGCAGTATCCGTGTTCCGACGAGAACCTGGGTCATCCTGGATGAACGCGAAGACAGTATCAATGACTCCGTGTTCATTGTGGACATGACCAATATCAAAGATCCGAATTACTCCAGTTTCCTGGTTGTGGACTGGCCGGCCACTTATCATGGCAGCGCGGGCGGTTTCTCCTTCGCGGATGGTCACTCTGAGATCAAGAAATGGCAGGATTCCCGCACGACTCCTGCGATCAAGGCTGGTACCATGCTGGAGTACAGCCAGTCGAGTGCGAACAATCCTGACGTGAAATGGATGCGTGAACGCACCGCTGAACCTATCAAGTAGGTAAGCGATGTTTTTCTAAGGATTTAGAAAAACAAATCAAGAGCGGGAGGTGAAAATCGTTTTCTCCTCCCGTTCGTTTCCAAAAGGACTTCGATGTGAAGTTGTTAAACTAATTGCTGGATTTCTGTGTGAAACGGTTTATTCACGGAGTTCAGCATTGACAGCCTCCCCAAAGGGTGATACTGTGAGGGAGGTTGTGGGTGCCCCGCTGAATCAAACGGGGTGCGAATGTGGGTCGGATGTTATGTTATTCCGACTTCTGTTTTTTAGTTAGAATGCTGAAAAAGGACAAGAAAGATGAATACAGAGTTAATTGCGGTTATTGATTATTGGGTGAGAGAGAAGGGGATAGAAAAATCGACCCTTCTGGCCGCAGTCCAGAATTGTCTTGCGGGTGCGGCGAAAAAGGCACTCGGTCCCACACGCGGATTACATTGTGAGATCAATCCTAAAACAGGTGCGATCAAGGCATTTGCAAAATTGGTGGTAGTAGAGAATGTAGAACTGCCGCGTGATCAGATATCCCTGGCCGAAGCCAGAAAGATCGATCCGAATGTCCAGTGTGGGGATGAAATAGATAAGGAAGTTACTCCCAGCAATTTCGGTAGAATTGCCGCACAGCATGCCAAACAGAATTTGATCCAGTTGATTCGCCGTATCGAAAAATCAAAGATCTACGCGGAATTTAAAGACCGGACAGGCGACATCGTGGATGGTACCGTTTCCCGTTTTGAAAAGGGTGATGTGGTCGTGGATCTGGGACGCTATGAGGCGCTGATGCCTTCCCGTGAGCGTGTTCCCAATGAAAATTACGAATCCAAAGAGCGTTTGCACTTTTATGTAAAGAGTGTAGAGAATCGCCAGAACGGCCCGGAGATCATTCTCTCCCGTGCCGATCCAAATTTTGTGTTGAGACTTTTTGAAATAGAGATCTCGGAGATCAAGGACAGCACCATCGAGGTGCGCGGCATAGCCCGTGAACCGGGCATCCGCACGAAGATCGCGGTCTATTCCCGTGATCCCAAAGTCGATCCGGTGGGAGCTTGTGTAGGGGTTCGTGGTCAGCGTGTGAAAAACATTGTCCGCGAGTTGAATAACGAAAAGATAGATATCATCAAATATGATGAAGACATCACCCGTTATGTCGAGAACGCCCTGGCTCCGGCCAAATTAACAAGCTATGAGGTGGATGCTGATAATAAATATATCCATGTCTGGACAACAGAAGATCAGCTTTCGCTGGCCATTGGCCGGCGCGGACAAAATGCCCGGCTGACCTCCCAGCTGACCGGCTGGAGAGTGGATATAGACGCGGAAGATCCGGAACCGTCCGGATTCGATACTCAGGTGGCCAACGCGATCTCGGATATATCGAGAGTTTCTGCCATCACCCCGGAACAGGCCGAACTGCTGGTTCGCTCAGGCTTTACCAGCTTGAACGCTATCCTGCAGGCGGATATTGCGGATCTGGAAGCGATCGAAGGGATCGGCTCTGCGGGTAAAAGTATCCTGGAAGCGGTCCGCGCGGAAGTGGGGCGTTCTGGTAACTAATTAAATAATAAAGAATAAGATAAGAGGATTTTTTAAGGCGGGTGGAATAAACCGAAGTAAATAGGGAAGTATGCCTGTTCGTATATATGATATAGCAAAAAGGTTGGGTATCCCCAACAAGGTGGTTCTGCAAAAAGCGAAAGAGCTTGGCATTAAGGAAGCAAGAGCCGCGTCTTGTTCATTGGACAAGATCACGGCTGAATTCCTGGAGCAGCAGCTCGCGCCTAAACCGGAACCGGCACCGGTGACGGAATCCGCGGCACCGGCTGTGGCAGAACCGGTAAAAGCAGACGAGAAACAGGTTGAAGAGAAACCTGCCGAGAAGGAAACTCCGAAAAAAGCGAAAGAGGCGAAACCGGAGCCAAAAGCGGAAGAGACTGCGCCTGAGAAGCCGGCAGAAACTCCTTCTCAGCCCAAAGCAGAGGAGAAAACTCCTGCTCCTGTCGCAGAAAAACAGCCTCGTCCGGTGGAAAAAACTATCCGCGAGGAGGTTCCGGAATCTGTTATCAAAGAAGTGGAAAGCTTTGTTTCCAAGGGATTAGAAGAGCTGTCCGCCGAAACGGATGAAACTCCCAGATTTACCAGAGGAAGCAAGCGCGAAAGCGATTCTCAAAAGAAAGCTCATTCCGAAGCAGCCCCGGCTAAAGAGAATTTGCATCAAAAGCCCAAGGGGCAGAAGGAAGAGCATTCCGCTCCCGCCAAGCAAACCGTTAAACATCATGAGCAGGAACCGGCAACTCCGCCGAAGCCTGCTCCTGTTTTCGGTCTGAAACCGATATGGAAGATCCCTCTGTCGGCGATCGGTAAACGCTTTGCGGATGAAAAAGCGGCCATAGAAGCTGCCGAGAATGCGAAAAAAGCCGCAGAAGAAGCGAAACAGGTCGAACAGCCCAAGCTGGGACAGAAGATAGGCTTTATCCAGTTGCCTCAAAAAACGGCTCCGGCCCCAAAACAGCTTGAAAAACAAGCATCTAAAGGACGGGATAAGCGTGAAAAAGACAGAGACCACGGCAGGGATAAGGGACAGCGTCCTGGCCAGCAGCAGTCTCAGCAGCGTCCCGCCGCTCAACAACGTCCCGGCGGCCAGCAGCCTTCACCGCGTGCCGGCAGTTTTCAACAAAATCGCCAGCAGGGTGGTCGCCAGCAAGGTGAGAAAGACTTTGCCAAAGGCAGTCGTCCAAGCGGGAAACAGCAATTCCCTGATCGCAAAGCATCCGCTCCGCAGCAAGCGGCTCCGGTCGATTTGTCTGCCAAACTGCCAAGTCACGCGGAAGTTATTACCATGAAGGCTCCTGTAGTGGTTCGCCAGTTGGCGGAACTGCTCAATAGAAAGCCATTCCAGCTGATCGCGGATCTGATGGAACTGGGTGTTTTTGCCAATGTGAATCAAAGCATTGATGAAAACGCAGCTCGCAGGCTGTGCGCCAAACACGGTTTCCGTTTTGAACTGGAAAAACGTGAAAAAGGCGGCGCGTTGGTCAAAGGTGATCAAAAGAAGATAGAAATCGTTGATGAAGAGGATAAACCGGAAGATTTGAAGCCGCGTCCTCCCGTTGTTACCATCATGGGACATGTGGATCACGGCAAGACGACTCTTCTGGACGCGATCCGCAAATCTAATGTGGCTTCGGGAGAAGCCGGCGGTATCACTCAGCATATTGGTGCTTACACGATCTCGATCCCGCATCCGGAACGTAAAGGTGAACTTCAGCAAATCACGTTCTTGGATACTCCGGGGCATGAAGCCTTCAGTGCTATGCGCGCTCGCGGTGCGAATGTCACGGATATTGTTATTTTAGTCGTAGCGGCTAATGATGGTGTTATGCCTCAGACTGTTGAAGCGATAAGACACGCCCAGGCGGCCAAGGTTACCATCATCGTAGCAGTGAACAAGTGTGACCATCCGGCAGCCAACCCCTTGAAAGCCAGGCAACAGCTTCAAGATTACGGCCTTTTGTGTGAGGAATGGGGCGGAGAAACTATTTTCGTCGATGTGTCGGCATTGACCAAGAAAGGTGTGGATGACCTCTTAGGAATGTTGGTCTTACAGGCGGAAATGTTGGAACTGAAAGCGAATCCGAACCGCAAGGCCAAAGGCAATGTGGTCGAGTCAGGATTGGCGCCCGGCGGTCCAACGGCTACCGTTTTGGTGCGTAAAGGCACATTGAAGTTGGGAGATGCCATTCTGTGTGGTGAGTTCTATGGAAAAGCACGCGCTCTTATCAACGAAGAAGGTCAACGTCTGAAGAAAGCGTCTCCTTCTGAAGCAGTTAAACTTTTGGGGCTGAATGGCGTGCCGGAAGCTGGAACAGAGTTTCAAGTGGTCGAGAATGAAAAAATCGCCAGAGAGATGGCAGAAGAACAGCGCCAGCGCAATCGCGACGAGGGCAATCGTGATAGGGAACGTCCAGTGACACTGGAAGGCTTCCTTGAAAACTTTGGAAATGATGTTGCCAAAGTTCTGAAGATCGTCGTAAAGGCGGATACGCAAGGTTCTGTAGAAGCTATCGTGGATGCGTTGAAGAAGATAGAATCCGAAAAGGTATCGTTAGAAATCATCCATAGCGCGGTGGGTACGATTACAGAAAGCGATGTCTTGTTAGCTTCTGCTTCAAAGGCGGTTGTGATTGGTTTCCACACAAGAGTGGATTCATCCGCGACGGAGGCCGCACGTAGGGAAGCTGTACAAATCAAGCTCTACTCTATCATTTATGAACTGATTGATCAGGTGCGTGACGCAATGGCTGGTCTGTTGGATCCTATTATCAATGAAGTCCCTCAAGGGCAAGCAGAAGTGCGTCAGGTGTTCAATCTCTCAAAAGCAGGCAGTGTTGCGGGCTGTATGGTCATTCAAGGCCATATTATCAAAGGCCGCTGCCGCGTGATCCGTGGAAAAGAGACTATCTTTGAAGGTTCATTCCAATCTCTGCGCCGTTTCCAGGATGAGGTGAATGAATTGAAGGCTGGTATGGAATGTGGTATTCGTATCGATGGTTTCCACGACTATAAAGAAGGGGATATTATTCAGTCTTATTCAATAGAGAAGATTGCCCAACAACTTTGATTAGATGCAGCAAAATCGTCGACAAGACCGTGTCCGAGAGTTAGTAAAACGGGCAGTAGGTGAAGTTATACGCAGAACATTTCCCGTACAGGAGGTAGGGGTTGTTTCAGTTACGGACGTGAGTATGTCCAATGATTTGCGTTCAGGCGTGGTTTTTCTGAGCATCTTTGGTGATAAGGAACAGAAAAACAAAGTTTTTCACACGATCTGTGAAAAAACAAAAATGATACAAATGCAATTAGCTCACGAGGTTATCCTCAAATATACACCGCAGATACGGTTCCAGTTGGATGAGTCGATCGACAGAGGAAACCGAGTGTTGGAGATATTAGATGAGATGGAAAAAGCGGGCATCATCCAATCTGATTCCAACATACATGATGAATAAAGAATCTGAAGAAATCAGTAAAATTCTCCGCATTTTAGAGGAAGCACAGACTGTATGCATTGTCGGACATGTCTCCCCGGATGGGGATTGCATCGGCTCGCAGTTGTCGCTGGGACTTTGCCTGAAACGTTTGGGGAAAACAGTGTCTTGCTGGAATGAAGATGAAATTCCTGACAAGTTGGCTTTCCTGGATGAAGAGAATATGATGCGCAAACCGAAAAACGGGTGCGCGTTTGATGTCGTTGTGGCCTTAGATTGTGCTAGTTTTCAAAGACTCGGCAGTGTGGGGGAAAAGATCACCAATCGCAAATATTTCATCAATATCGATCATCACGCAAGTAATACGCGGTATGGGGATATCAACTGGGTGATCGGAGATTCTGCGGCTACAGGAGAACTTATTTTTCAACTCATTCAAACCGCTGGTTGGGAAATTACTCCTGATATTGCTGATTGCTTGTTCATTGCTATATCTACAGATACCGGATCTTTCCAGTATAGCAGTACAACTCCTGAAACTTTTAGAATGGCGGCCAATCTTGTGGAATCAGGAGCCGATCTCGCAGATGTATGTGATGAGGTTTATCAGTCTTATCCCATTGCACGAGTTAAACTCCTTCGGCATGTTTTGAATAATTTCAAACTTACGGAAGAGAATAAGATCGCTTATTATTGGTTGAGATCCAGGGATTATTCAAGATGTGGGGCAGAACGAGAAGACGCTGAAGGGTTGATTGATCATGTTCGAGCGATTGAGCCTGTTATTGTTGCTGTCCAGTTTGAAGAACTGTCCGCAGATTTGATCCGTGTGAGTTTTCGTTCTAAAAATCCCTATCTGGATGTGGGAGAAGTAGCAAAAATCTTTAATGGTGGTGGACATAAAGCTGCCAGCGGTGCAACGATAGAAGGAACTCGTCTCAGTGTTCAGCGTCGAGTCGTCAAGGCTTTGAGGATGGCATTGTCTGATTTAAAGAAACGGAAAAAAGAGGAACCATCCGCATGAGTCGAAAAACAGCATCCGCTGAAGATTTTGTTGACGGAATCATCCTTGTTGATAAGCCAACCGGCTGTACTTCTCATGATGTAGTATATACTGTTCGCAAGCATTTTAATCTGAGGAAGACTGGACATTGCGGGACACTTGATCCAGAGGCAAGTGGTTTATTGATATTGCTTTTGGGAAAGGGAACAAAACTGAGTGAACTGCTGATGGGAGAAGATAAAACTTATGAAGGCAGTTTTAAATTGGGGGAGACAACAGATTCTTATGATGCTGCGGGACAAATTATTTCAACAGCTCCTGTTCCAGCATTGACATTGGATGAGCTAAATCAATATGCCTCAAAGTTCAAAGGAGATCAGTTGCAGGTTCCTCCTATGGTTTCTGCTATTAAAGTCAATGGTGTTGCCTTACATAAATTAGCTCGTAAAGGGATTGAAGTCGAACGTAGGCCTCGTCTTATTTATATCTATCGTTATAAAATACTGAAATATGATGCTCCTTGCGGTGATTTTATATTATCATCAAGTAAAGGAGTTTATGTAAGAAGTGTTGTCCATGATATGGGGCAGATTATTGGTTGTGGAGCCCATCTAACGAGGTTGAGACGAACTGTTTCCGGTAAATTTAAGGTGTCTGATGCGATCCCTCTGGCAGAATTGAAATCACTTTCTAAGGAAGATTTCTTGAAACGAGTGATTCCATGTTCTGAAATTCATAAAATGTTGACCACAGAGATGAGGTAAAATGCGTTTTTTCCCCTTTCAATCTGCACAGGAAAAAGACGATTTTTCAGATAAAAAAGGATTTTGTGCAGCGATAGGTGTCTTCGATGGTATCCATAAAGGTCATCAAACAGTAATCAAACAGGTTTTAGAGGATGCTGATAAAATGGATGCCAAGCCTGTCGTGATCACTTTTGATCGGCATCCCGCATCTGTATTAGTTCCCGAAAAATCTCCTAAAATAATTTACCCACTGGAGCATAAATTGAAGTTATTTGAGCAGTATGGGATCGGAAATATTATGTTGATTCCATTTGACTTAAAGACGGCAAATCTGGAAGCAAGGGATTTTTACGGTATCATCCATTCTGCATTGTATCCTCTTAGAAGTATATGTGTAGGTGAAGGGTTTGTTTTTGCCAGGAATCGCAGTGGCAATGTTGAAAAATTAAGAGAATTGGCGAAAACTACATGTCGCACAGATGAATTTAAAACATTGGTAAGAGCAATTCCTCCTGTGCGTTATGCTGAGGAAAGAATCAGCAGTACACGGATAAGAGGGGAAATTTTTCAGGGAAAACTGGTATTAGCCACGGAAATGCTGGGGCGTGCTTATTCCATTGTGGCCAAAGTGATAAAGGGTGATCAACTTGGCCGAACGATTGGATTTCCTACGGCCAATTTGGACATCCAAGGAAGAGCAATTCCTCCTTGTGGTGTGTATGGGGCATCCGTTTTAATTGATGGACAAAAATTTGCAGGTGCTTTAAATATCGGTTTCCGTCCCACTGTAGCAAAAGTTGAACCAGAACTTCGGGCTGAGGTTCATATTTCAAATTTTGATGAAGACATCTATGAAAAAAACATTGAAGTCATTCCTTTAGAAAAAATTAGGGACGAACAAAAGTTTCCTTCATTAGATATTCTTAAAAAACAACTTCAGGAAGATACAGTGAAATGTGAATCTATTTTTCTTCGCTTGAATTCTCAATTAGAGAATTGAGGATGTGACAGTAATTGTTTCCAGCTGTCTTGAGTGAGAGGTTGTTGAATGTATTCTGGAGTATGAAGTGGTTCTGCGCTGTTTGATCTTTGTACTCTCCCAAGCCATTCTTTGCTCAAAGGCTTTGAAAGTATATCCAATTTATTAGAGGCAATTGTTGTTTCTTCTTTTTCTCCAGTAGCAGCGCCTTTTCCAACATAAAATCCCGCTAAAAGCAAAGTCACTCTTAAGAGAGTTGCCCTTGAATAGCTAACGAGGATACATGGGGCAGAATTATTAAGAAGTCTATGCAATTTTCTGAAAATATCCAGAGTGTACATATCCGGGTTTTTTTTAGGAGAAAACGCATCATAAAGAATCGCATGAGGTTGTTGGATGTCAGAGCTGGAATCTTTTTGATTCGTCAGCCATGATGGAAAATCTCCATAAACAATTTCCCAATCGATTTGAATAGAATTATTTGTGAACTGAATTTTTCTTTGATGCAAGAGCTCTGTTAAAATATCTTGATACGGAATAAGATAATGTAATTTATCAATATTATTTAATGCTGTATTGAGCGGTTCTAAGTCATGCTCAAAACTATAAATCTTCAACTTGCCATTGTATTGTGAGGCGGCATTGATGACAGCTATAGCATTGGCAGCACCTCCTAAGCCAACATCCCACACAACAAATGTAGATGCCGTCAATAGACGTTCTAATTGAATTTGTTGGGCATAAAGTACATTAGATTCGGATTCTGGACCTACAACCGGATGATAAGTTTCCTCGACATCCAGGCTGCGTAAACTCCATTGTCCATTAGCTAATTGTACGACTTGATGACTCATTATTAGAGTTTTGTGAAGATTTTGATATGTTTTTAGGCTTAGCGCTGGTCTGTTTTTTTGTCGGTTTGACTTTTACATTCTTAGTTGCTTTACCCACATGTGTTGCCTTGGAGATTTTAGCTTTTTTTGCTTTTGCAATTTTCCCTTTATGTGTTGATTTAAGTGCCTCTGTTATTGAGGGAAGTTTAATATTTTGACTCATAGCGCGAACTCGCTCAGAGGGGACATAGTTTGCCACAAATTCCTTACGAAAATCAGAAAATGTTCCATTTTCAAGATGTGTGCGAATCTCTTTCATCAACTGCAGATAGAAATGAGAATTATGTATACTCATTAATTTCAGGCCTAATATCTCATTCACATTCAGTAGATGCCGGATGTAAGCTCTTGTATGGTTACGACAGGCAAAGCAAGTACATCCTTCTTCAATAGGGTGAAAGTCTGATTTCGCATACCCGGCTTTGATATTAACAGTTCCTTTTCGAGTATAAGCTGTTCCATTACGGGCAATTCGTGTGGGTAACACACAATCAAACATATCTACACCTCTTGCAATTAGTTCGACCATTTGTGACGGGGTGCCTAATCCCATTGCGTATCGCACTTTATTTTTAGGAAGAAATGGTTCTGTTATATCCACTGCAAACATCATTTCTGGTTCCGGTTCGCCAACACTGACCCCACCAATTGCATAGCCATCAAAGTCCAGTGACACAATTTCTTTAGTACAGCGTTCTCTCAGACGAGGATTTATTCCACCCTGACTGATACCAAAAACTAATTGTCCTTCTGCGCGTGGTTGTATGCGGCATTCTTTTGCCCAACGAATAGTGCGGTCGATGGCCGCCTGTAATTCACGAGGTGAGGAGTCATGCGCGGGACACTCATCAAAGGCCATAGCAATATCTGAGCCCAATTTACGTTGGATAGCCATTGATTCTTGAGGTCCTAAAAATAAAAGAGAACCATCGAGATGAGAACGAAATTCTACACCGTTATTTTTGATTTTACGAATTTTAGCCAGGCTAAATACCTGAAAACCGCCGCTGTCTGTCAGGATAGGTGATTTCCAGTTCATAAAAGAATGAAGTCCACCAGCAGCTTCAATTATTTCCATTCCAGGGCGAATGCTTAAATGATAAGTGTTTCCCAGGATAATTTGAGTATCCATTTCCAAAAGCTCTCTATTGTCTAAGGCTTTAACGCTTGCCTGGGTGCCCACTGGCATGAAGACAGGAGTTTCAATAATTCCATGTGAAGTAGTTAGACGACCACGACGAGCCTTGGTTTTGGGATCCGTTAATAATAGTTCAAACATTTCCTAAATATAAATTTTGCCTAGCAGAATTAATGTGATTTGGACAAATCACGCCCATATAGTAAAAAATACGATGGTCAAGAACGAGCTTTTTCAATTAATTCTTAATTGAAGTGTAAAAATTTTGAGGGTATGATGGATTTGCGCTTGGGAGGTGGAGCGGTTTTATTCTAGTTTATTTCCACGCTCTTAGTGTTTATACGCTTAAAATATGCAGCAAATTCGTAATATAGCTATTATTGCACACGTTGATCATGGGAAAACAACGTTGGTAGATTGTCTTTTGCGGCAATCTGGAACCTTTCGCACAAATCAGGCTGTTGAAGAAAGAGTGATGGATTCAATGGATCTGGAAAGGGAAAAAGGAATCACTATCCGAGCCAAGAATGCTGCGTTTAAATACAAGGGATACCACATCAACATTGTAGATACTCCAGGCCATGCGGACTTTGGTGGGGAGGTAGAGCGTATCTTAAACATGATCGATGGTGTTCTGTTGGTAGTTGATGCTGTGGAAGGTCCTCAGGCTCAAACCCGTTTTGTTTTAAGAAAAGCATTGGAGGTGGGGGCTAAGCCTATAGTTGTCATCAATAAAATCGATCGTGAATTTGCTAATCCCAGCCGAGTTCTGGATCAGGTTTTTGATTTGTTTGTAGCCCTTAACGCGACTGATGAACAATTAGATTTTCCGGTGATGTATGCCAGTGCTAAAGATGGATATGCAATGGCAGAAATGCCTAAGCCGGGTGAATCTATTGAAGGAAAGGATATTAAACCTTTATTTGAAGCGATCATAAAATATGTTCCGGCTCCGAAAATAGATGTTAAGAATGATTTTAGGTTGCTTGTTTCCAATTTGGATTATTCAGATTATCTTGGACGAGTGGCGTTTGGGAAGATTCTATCTGGAAAAATATCAGTTGGTGATACTATTTGGTGTATTCATGGAGATGGAAGCCGCACACGCGATAAGATCACTGCTATTTTTAATTACAAAGGTTTGGAGCGAATTCAATTGGAAACGGCTTTTGCTGGAGATATTGTAGGACTAACCGGATTTGAAAATGTTTTCATTGGTGAAACTTTATTAGCAAATGAAGATGGAGAAGCTTTACCGTTTAAGCCTCTTGATCCGCCGACAATTCAAATGCAGTTTGCTGTCAATGATGGACCTTTAGCTGGTAAAGAAGGTACACTTGTGACTGCTCGCCATATTCGAGAACGCTTAGAGAAAGAAATTCGTACAAATATCAGTTTAAGGGTTGAAAAAGGTGAATCTGCCAGTGAATTTAAAGTAAGTGGTCGTGGGGAAATGCATATTGCCGTTTTAGTTGAACAGATGCGCCGTGAAGGCTATGAAGTTTTGGTTTCTCGTCCGGAAGTTATTTTACATAGAGATGAAAGTGGTGCTTTGCTAGAACCAATTGAACGAGTCTTCTTGGAGATTCCAAAAGATTGTATGGGACCTATATTGGAAAATCTTTCCAATCGCAAAGGAGAAATTGTTGATATCAAGCATCATTCGGATCAAATCAGTATTGAGGCGTTAGTCCCCACTCGTGGATTGATCGGTTTTGAAACGGATTTGGTCAATCAAACCAGAGGAATGGGAGTCATCAGCCATCTTTTTCATGCTTATGAGGCTTTCCGAGGGGAAGTCATCACTCGTAAAAATGGTTCTTTGGTAAGCATTGAAAACGGGATTGCAACTTCTTATGCATTGAATATGGTGCAAGAACGCGGACGATTGATGATTGAACCGGGGGATGTTATTTATGAGGGAATGATCGTAGGGGAGAATGCGCGTGAGCAAGATATACCGGTTAATCCTTGTAAAACTAAGAAATTGACCAATATGCGTTCTGTGGGTGAGGGGAAAGGAATACAACTTGAACCACCCATGCGTTTGAGTTTGGAGAGAGCTTTGGAGTATATTGGACCAGATGAATATGTGGAAGCTACACCGCAGCATTTACGCTTGCGTAAAAAGATATTGGATGCGACACAGCGTAAACGTGCTGCTATAGCCGCTGCCAGTAGCGGCGGCAATGTTCGAGTTGAGGGAGAATAGCGCACTTATTCAAGTATTCTTAAAAAGAAAACTCAAACTACTTGGGTAGTTTGAGTTTTAAATTTTTTTTG
>JAEENR010000156.1 GCA_016283885.1 Verrucomicrobiota bacterium | reverse complement strand
AACAAGTTATAAACTTTGTCATAAGCCTTGTCCCACCAGCGGAACATTTGGATATTTCTCGGACTGCGGTTCAGTGTTTTTTCCGTCAGCAGCAGACTGGCCAGGATAGGTGTCAGGGTAAAACTGATAAAGAGTGACATCAGTGTAGCAATCACCATCACGCCTGCGAACGGAGCCAGGATCATGCCGACCACAGAGGTCATCAGCATCATGGGAACGAATACCACCACATTGGTCAGAGCGCTGGCCGCCACAGCGTTGACGACACCGCCTGCGCCTTTTGCGGCAGAGGTCTTGCGGTCTTGTCCTTCGGAAAGCTGTTTGTAAATGTTTTCAATGACGACGATGGAATTGGCCACCAGCACACCCACGGAGGAACCGATGGACATCAGTGTCACAAGGTCGATCGTGTAGTTCATTGCCCGCATCAGCGTAAAGGAGACAATGACCGAGACCGGCATCGTGATGGAAACGATGAACGTCGCGCGTATCTCATGCAGAAACAGGAACAGCAGTGCCGCCGTCAGCAGGATACCCAGTCCGACACTGGTCCAGGCATCCGCCACAGCTGATTCAATGAATTCGCCTGTGTCCTTGTGCCAGTGCAGTTCCATGCCGCCCGGCAGCTGGTGATTGTCGTTGATCTCGTCAAAGCGCTGACGAATGCGTTTGATGGTTTCTACGGCGTTGGCCTCACCCTTCTTGACGACTTCCATGCAGATGCCCGGCTTGTCATTCAGATACGCTTCCTGGCGGATCTCTTTGCTGCGAAGCTCGATCGTCGCTACATCGCCCAGGTAGATGCGAGTCCCGGCATGATTGCCGATCTCCAGTTCCTTCAGGGCGTTGATGTCCCGGAATTCCGCGTCATAAGTGATGCTGTATTCCTGTTTGCCTTCCTTGACATGGCCCGCCGGCATTTTGCGGTTGTTGGCAGAAATGCGCTGGATGATCTCGCCCACGGTCAGACCCGATTCCGTAAGCTTGTCCTGTGAAAGCAGCACATGAAGCTGCATCTCGTTGCCGCCGTGGACACGCACCGCCGAAACACCCGGAATGCTGGCAAAGCGGTCGGAGAGCTTGTCATCCACATAATCGTAAAGCTCGTCCATCGTGCGTTCCCCGGTCAGGTAGAGAATGACGACCGGCAGCGCGTTGACATCGAATTTATCCAGGATCGGTGTTTCTACTTCGTCGGGGAAATCCTCCATGATCATGTTGATCTTCTCGCGCACGTTATGGAGCGCCAGATTGATATCCACTCCCAGATGGAACTCCAGCGACATGGCGCAGATATTTTCCATGCAGACCGAAGTCGTATGCTTCAGACCGTCCAGCGAAGCGATCGCGTCCTCGATCCGTCGGGCGACTTCCACCTCGATCTCCTCCGGTGTAGCACCGGGATAGATCGTCGAGATCTGGACGTAGGGGATGTCGGTTTTGGGAACCAGATCGATGCCGATCTTGAAGAAAGAACTGATACCGATCACCACCATCGTGATGATCAGACAGCTCAGCGCGATCGGCCGTTTAATGGAAATTTCAGGCAGAGACATAGTATGTTTTGATACGGCGGAAAATTATTTTTCGATAACGGTCAGCGGGTCTTTTTCGTTCACAAAGTATTGACCGGACACAACGAACTCTTTATCCAGAACGGATTCGATATTGCGGATCTCAATGAAACCGCCGGTGCTGAGGCCGGGCTCCACATCGAAGCGCGCCGCCTGTCCCTGGTCGGAATAATAAGCGATATAGCGGTTGCCGCTGCGCAGCATCACCGCTTCCTCTGGCAGACCGTAGGCCTCATGCTCATCCAGGATGATATCCACATTGCAGAGCAGACCGCTGGTGATTTTTGTTTTAGGCGGCAGCTCCGCTTTGATCTCAAAAGTACGGCTCTTTTCTTCGATGCTGGGCGAGCGGTAAGTGACAACGGCCTCGATATCCTCGCCATTTGTGTGGATGCGGACCTTGCTTTTGCCGGGCTGGATATCTTCGTAGTGCAGACTGCTGATCAGACAGGAGAGTTCCAGCAGATCGGGATTCTCCATGCGGAGGATGGGCGTTCTGAAACCGCTGCCGGGATATTCACCTTGTTCTTTGAATTTGTGGGTGATGACCCCGTCAAAGGGAGCGATCCCCTTGGAATCCCTCAAATTTTTTTCAGCGACCATCTTTGCGGTCTGTTTCACGCTCAGCTGGGCGTTCATGTAGTTCAGCAGCTCCTGATCGCGTGTAACGACGTGGGCGGCCTTGTGGGCATTCACTTCTGCCTTTTCATAGCTGTCGTTGGAGATCACTTCCTGTTCCAGCAGGGTCTTCGCGCGGTCGTAATCCGTCTGGGCTTTTTCCATTTCCTTTTTGGATATTTCCAGCTGGGCGCTCATCGCCTCCACGGATTTCTGAGCCAGATCCACTTCGCCCTGCGACATCACAAAACGGTTTTCCAGATTCAGCTTGTCTATCTGAAAAAGCAGATCGCCTTTCTTGACCGTGTCGCCTTCCTTCACGGCCAGCAGCTCCAGCACGCCGTCCATCTTTGCTCCCAGGATGGCTTTCTCCACGGGCTGGATGATCCCCTGCACATGGATGCTGTTTTGAAAGAGATGCTTGCTTGGTTTGGCCAGAGTGACTCCGACTTTGTATTCGGCGCTTTGCTCTGTTTTCTTGCCGCATCCGCCGGTCAGGATCAATGAACCAATAATGAGAGAATAAAAAAATAAAAAATGAGATCTGTTTTTCATATTAGAGGAGCCCCGCTCCAAAGAGAGCGTTTTGTGTGACTTGATGCTGAAGCCGATGGTAAAACGAAGTGTTGATGTTTTGAGTCGTCTCGCTGAAAGTCAGAGATGTCAGGTTGGTCGCGAAAATGATGGGCGGACTGATGATGTTCAGGAACCATCCCTGCGCGCTCAGTCTGTCTTCATTGCCCGTGATCCGCTGATAGACCTGGATGAACACATCGCGAATGGGATACAAAGTCTTGCTGATGATTTGATCCTTCATACTGCCCAGGGTGACCACCGCGCGCAGACTGATCACATTGACCCACAGCGGCTGACCTTCGAACAGCAGCTGCCGGAAGAATTGATCGATCAATTCCCTCACCAGCTGCCGCTGGCCGTCCTTGGTCTCAAAGAGATGACTGTTCTCCAGGGGGTATTCAGCCACACTCTGGGGACGGCTGTCCTTCATTACATAATCTATCACCGACTGGATAAAGTTTTCCTTGCCTCCAAAGTGATAGCTGATGGCGTTGACCTTGACCCCGGCCCGACGGGTAATATCCCGTACCGAGACCGCGTCAAAACCATACTGCGCAAAAAGCTCTCCTCCGGCCTGGATGAGAGCCATTTGCGTATCTTTTGAAACTTTATAAGCGCCCATAAATTGTAACATTTGTTACAAAAACGGAGCTAATATAGAACTTTTGTTATTTTTTGTCAAGCCCCCGGTAAATATATTGTCTTGTTTCATGTTTTTAGTTGTCCAAAAGGGGGGATAAAGATAGACTGTACGACATGTTTGGACACACAAGGTTTCTAACTGGAATCACGGCCTTTGCAATGGCTGTGGGAGCCGTTTCAGCCCTGAGTAATGACGCTCAGGGGCAGGAAGCGCGTCTGCTCCGGTTCCCGGCAATCCACGGGGATCAAATCGTTTTTTCTTATTCAGGTGATCTTTATACAGTCAGTGCCCAGGGAGGCATTGCACGGCGCATTACATCTGACGTGGGGTATGAGATCTTTCCCAAGTTTTCCCCGGACGGGAAGACGATCGCTTTCACCGGTCAATATGACGGTAACAGCGAGGTTTATCTGATTCCGGCTGAAGGCGGTGAGCCTCAAAGGATCAGCTGGACTCCGACACTGGGCCGTGATGATGTATCCGACCGCATGGGCCCCAATAACATCGTGATGGGATGGAAGGGGAACGAGGGCGTGATTTTCCGTTCCCGCGGGCTGGAGTTCAATGACTGGAAAGGCCGCCTGTTAGTGGCTCCCGTTGATGGCAGTATGCCGGATCAGCTGCCGTTCTCCAGAGGTGCCTGGTGTTCGCTTTCGCCGGATGGCAAGAAGATAGCCTATAACCGGGTCTTCCGTGAGTTCCGTACATGGAAGCGCTACCGCGGCGGTCAGGCCGATGATGTCTGGGTCTATGATTTTGAGAGCGGCAACACGGAGAACGTCACCCAGAACCCGGCTCAGGATATCTTCCCGATGTGGCACGGCGACAAGATCTATTTCGTGTCCGACCGCGATGAGAACAAGCGGATGAACGTGTACTGCTACGACCTGCAGAGCAAGGAAACGAAGAAGCTGACGGATTTTACGGAGTATGATGTGAAGTATCCGTCCCTGGGCGACAAGGCGATCGTCTTCGAGAACGGCGGTTTTGTTTACAAGATGCTCCTGGATGTGGATAACCCGAAAGCCGAAAAGGTGGAAATCACTTTGGCAGAGGATCATTCACAGAGACGTACCCGTATCGAGAGCGTTGTAAATTATTTGAGTGAGTACAGCGTTTCCCCGGACGGGAACCGCGCCTTGTTTGTCGCGCGTGGTGATGTTTTCACCGTTCCGGCCAAGTACGGCGAGACCCGCAATCTGACCCAGAGCCCCGGTGCGCATGACCGTAACGCGATCTGGTCTCCGGACGGCAAGTGGATCGCCTATATCAGTGACCGTACCGGTGAGGACGAGATCTGGGTGCAGGCTCAGGACGGCAAAACGCCCGCCCGTCAGGTGACCCAGAACGGCATGGTCTATAAATATGCGCCGCAGTGGTCACCGGACAGCACCAAGATCGCCTGGAGCGACCGCACGCAGAAGCTCTATTACACGGAAGTGGAGAGCGGCAAGACGGTGCAGGTGGCTTACTCGCCGAAATGGGAGATCACGCAGTTCGACTGGTCGCCGGATTCCAAGTGGATCGCCTGGGCGCATCCGGAAGAGGAAGACCTGAACCGCATTTATGTTTATTCTTTGGAAACAGCGGCTTCCGCGCCGGTAACGGACGGCTGGTATCACAGCAGCACACCTGTTTTCAGCAAGGACGGCAAGTATCTGTTCTTTGTGTCGGCGCGTGATTTCAGTCCGGTCAGCAGTGAGACGGAGTTCAACTACGCGTATTTCGATATGGAACGCATTTACCTGGTCACATTGGCAGCGGATACGGAATCGCCTTTCAAACCGAAGAGCGATGAGGTCGCCATAGAAAAAACCGAATCGGCCAAGGATGAAAAAGACGCCAAGAAAGATGAAGTCAAAGAAGTGACGGTGAAGATCGACGTTGACGGCATCATTGACCGCATCGCGATATTGCCCGGCGCGCCCGGTTCCTACTACGGCCTGACCAGCCAGGGTGATAAATTGTTCTACATGAGAACCAGCCGCAAAGAGAGCGGTTCCACTCTGTACAGCTACGACCTGAAGGAACGCAAAGAGAACAAACTGGGTACCGTGAGCGGTTACCAGATCAGCGCCAACGGCAAGAAGATGCTGGTCCATTCCGGCAAAGATTACGCCATCATGGATGCTTCCGCCGGCAAGGTGGAAATGAAAGACACATTGAACCTGAGCAGTCTGAAGATGACAGTGGATCGTCAGCAGGAATGGCGGCAGATCTTTAATGAATGCTGGCGTCAGATGCGCGACTTTATGTACGATCCCAATCTGCACGGTGTGGATTGGAAGCTGATGCGCGAACGCTATTCCAAACTGCTGGACAGCGTGAACGTCCGTCAGGATCTGACCTACATCATCGGCGAGATGATCGGCGAACTGAATATCGGTCACGCCTATGTGGGCGACGGCGATTATGCCAAACCGAACCGGGTCCCTGTCGGATTGCTGGGCGCGGATATCGTGAAGGATAAAGAGACCGGAGTCTATCAGATCAAGAAGATCTATCGCGGTCAAAACTGGGCACCGAATACCCGTTCGCCTCTGACCGAGATCGGCGTCAATGCCAAGGAAGGGGATTATATTCTGGCGGTGAATGGCAAGTGCGCCAAAGAGATCAAGAATATCTATGAAGCGCTGAACGACACAGCCGGTTCACAGGTGACACTGGTCCTGAACTCCACACCGCAGTCCGAAGGCAGCCGCGAAGTCGTGGTGGTGCCGGTCGCGGACGAGCAGGATCTGCGCTACTACAACTGGGTAGAGAAGAACATCGAGAAGGTGAACAAAGCCACCGGCGGCCGTGTGGGTTATATCCATATTCCTGATATGGGCGTTCCGGGTATGAATGAGTTTGTCAAACACTTCTATCCGCAGCTGACCAAGGAAGCTCTCATCATTGACGTGCGCGGCAACGGCGGCGGCAATATTTCTCCGCAGGTCATGGAACGTCTCTTGCGGGATTCGGTCATGATCAAGATCGTCCGCAATACGATCCCCGGCTGGGAACCCGGTATGCAGATAGGACCGAAAGTCTGCCTGATGGATGAGTTTTCCGCGTCTGATGGAGATATTTTCTCCTTCCGGTTCAGACATTACAAGCTGGGACCGCTGATCGGTAAACGCTCCTGGGGTGGTGTTGTGGGTATCCGTGGTAGCCTGCCTCTGGTGGACGGCGGTATGCTCCGCAGACCGGAATTCGCGAAATACAGCCTGGATGGCAAGGAGTGGGTCATGGAAGGTCATGGCGTGGATCCCGACATTGAGGTGGAAAACGATCCGGCTCGTGAATTCCTGGGCGAGGATGCTCAGCTGAGCCGCGGTATCGTGGAAGCACTCAAAGCACTGGAAACCAGCGCGCGGAAAGTTCCGCCTCCGCCGGCTTATCCGGTCAAGGCCAAGTAAGGCTTTTACAAAATAAAAAAGGCTCGCCGGTATCGTTCCGGCGGGCCTGTTTGAGAAAGGATTTGAACAATGTATTATATTATTGGAAAAGATGGAAAGGAATACGGACCCATTGGAATAGTGGAACTTCAGCAGTGGATCCGTGAGTGCCGTGTTGTTGACGTTACGCTGGTAAAAACGGAAGGCACGGATCAATGGATACCGCTGAAGGATATTCCGGAACTGGCCGGGCTGCTGGGAGGAATGAGTCTTCCTCCTCCGCCTGTCATACCCGCGGCAAAGCAGACATCCGGAGAAAGCGAGTTGGCGTTCTGGGGTTTTTGGATCAGCATGATCAGTCTTTCATGCTGCTGCTTCTGGCCCTGGGGACCCGTTATCAGTGTGATCCTTTGCATCCTGGGTTTGATGGAGATCCACAAGGATCCGGCTCTCAAGGGCAAGGGGATGGCCATCACGGGTATCATTGTCAGTGTGATATTGATCCTCATCTGCGGGATAGGCGGATGCGGAGGAATGCTGAGTTCACAAGCGAATTTTCCGGATGGTTTCCACAAAAATTTTGATAAACACATCGAGTGGAGAATAGGACGCTGAGTCCCTGGAATGTTTCGATGAGACCGCAGGATGATCGAAGCATTCCGTTGATCTGGCATCAATGCGCGGTGATTGCCGGCTGGTGCGCGGTCTGCTCGTTTATCTATATCCTGTGGAGATACGCCCCGGAGGAACATTCATTTTATCCGCGCTGCGGATTCCTGGAAATGACCGGATGGCAGTGCGCCGGCTGCGGGATGCTGAGGGCGACTCACGCGCTGGCGCATGGGGAATGGCTGGAGGCACTGCGCTATAATGTGCTGTGGGTTGCCGCACTGCCGGTGATATTGGGAGTGTGGATTTGGCACAGTGTGGCCGTTTTCCGGGGGAAACCCCGGCAGGTGTGGAACAGCCTGAAAGATCATCCAGGTTATTGTATAGCTGCGGCTTTAATTGCGTTGGGTTATATGATCTTGAGGAATGTGATATCGGGGTTTTAATAAAAATAAAAACATGAAAATATTGATATTGTTTATGAAAAAAGTAATAGCATACGCAATCGTACCACTATTGTTATTTTTTATCTGTGGTTGTAATCATTCAGAAAAAGAGGAATTGATTTCTAACGAAGGAAAAGTTCCTATTTCTTCGGAAGGTGAGCTGATTGTCCAAGGAATGACATTAGATGAAGTGAATAAAATCTTTGGTACTCCTTCAAGGAAGATTCAGAAAGAATCAATGGAGGGTTGCATATATGATATCAGTGTTTATTTCCGAGATAATAAAGTCGTAAAATGGGAATTTAATCATTCTGATTACCAGGATAAGGGGGAATCATCAAAAGAGAATTTACCTAAATTAAACGAAACCCTTAAAATCGGCATGGATTTTGATGAAGTGAATAAACTTATCGGAGGGTCTTCAGTAATAAGTTATGATGAGGAAATGACTCGTTGCTGTAATTATCTTATTCATGTTGTTTTTTTAAATGGAAAAGTTGTAAAGTATGTTGATGCTGAATCTTTGAATAAAGAAATAAAACGAATGAATTTTGCTGAAAAAAGATCATTGCCTCCCAAAAAATACGAATTGATTAAAAAGGGGATGACCTTAGAAGAAGTAAATAAGATTCTGGGTAATCCAGTGGGTAAGAACAAATATAATGGAGCAACTTATTTTTTATATCATCTTTCTGTACCCACGGATGCAAAGAACATTCCTTTAGATAAAATCGGTGAATATGAAGGAACGGTCTATGTCACTGTTGAGGATGAAAAAGTTACAAAATGTGAATTTCTTAGCAGTAGGCCATATTATCCTAATTATAATGATGCACAGGATTCCTCAGATGATCTTGTGAATAGGGTACATGATAGAATTCTTATAGGTAAACTGAAATTCAAAATAGTGCCAGTTTCAAAAAAGAATGAAGAAGTTTTGGAGAATTTTCAGGAAAATGGTATCGCAAGTATAGCAGAAATAGATGGCACTGATTTGCAAAATAATGTATCATTTGAAGCAATGACTTACGACTCAGGAGAATATGAATCTGGCGGCAGAATTATAAGTATTGATATGGATACTAGTACAAGTGCCAGAGTAAATAAATTTCTATCAAAAAATATAGGTGAGAAAGTTTTCATTATTTGTGAAGGAAAGATTATTTGCGATCCCAGAATTGATAGATATGGTTCAGAAAGTTTTGTCTTTCCTGTGAAAGCAAAGGCAGCTGAGTATTTACAGAAGAAGAAACAGCCCATGAATAAGCCTCAAAATTCAAAGTAATGGAATGAGAATCAGATACCATATTTACGGAAAAAGTATAGCAACTTCCAAGAAAAAGTATGGCAACCTTTGAGAAAAATATAGCAACCTCCGGGAAAAGTATAGCAACCTCTGTGAAAAGTATAGCAACCTCGAAAAACGATATAACTCATAGGAATTGAAGAGGTTGATAGTAAAATGTGTTTAGATTGGGAAATGGTTGAAAAATATTGGCTTTTGCTGGAAAACAATTTATAAAATTTACAGAGAAAGAATCAAAATGAAAAAAACAGTATATAGTTTGATTTTTGCGGGTATCCTGCTTTGGGGGAGCTTGGCAAACGCCGCGGATCCGTTGGTGAGCGTGAGCGGTCTGACTTGTGAGCAGAGGACAGATCCGCTGGGAGTGGAAGCGGTTTCGCCAGCTTTTGGCTGGCAGATCCGCTCCGGTGCTTATGAGGTGAAACAGGAAGCCTGGCAGGTGCAAATATCCGCCAGCCGTGAGAAGCTTTTGACAAACGCGCCGGAATGGGATTCAGGCAAACGCGATTCAGCCGAGCAGATCGGTCAACACCTGGAAGGTTGCGGTTTCCAGCCGGCACGGGAATACTGGTGGCGTGTCAAGGTTTGGACGAGCAAAGGCGAATCCGACTGGAGTGAACCGGCCTTTTTTGTGACCGGCTTGACGGAGTGGGACGCGAAGTGGATCACTCGTCCCTGGCCGCCGGAACACACATTGCCATATTTCAGGAAGACATTCGAGCTGACACAGTCGGCGGAACAGCTGGCACAGGCCACGGCATATATCTGCGGTCTGGGATGCAGTGAGCTTTACATCAACGGAGAGCGTCTGGATGATCGTTTTCTGGATCCGGCGCAGAGCAATTATGAAAACTATGCGCTCTATTCCACGCTGGATATTTTACCGAGGCTTCGAGAAGGATCCAACTGCGTGGGAGTCATGCTGGGTGACGGCTGGTACAACCAGGATCGTGTCTGGGGCAAAGGCCCTTTCAGCTATGGCGAGCCGCTTTTCATCACTCAGCTCGTACTGCGGTATAAGGACGGTTCCACGCAGATCGTGGCCAGTGATGAGGACTGGCAATGGCATGAAGGTCCCGTGCTGGATTCCAATATCTACGCGGGCGAGATCTATGACGCAAACAAAGAAGTCAAAGACTGGTGCAGCGCGGCGAGCTCTTCAGAGGGTTGGGAAAAGGCAGTACTTGCGGAGAATCATCCGCCGCTTCTGATCTCGCAGATGATGGAACCGATGCGCCTAGTCGATGTCAGAAAACCGGTCTGCATCAAGAAGAGCAAGGATGGAAATTGGATCTTTGATTTTGGCGAAAACATCACGGGCATTCCTGAGATCTGCGCAGAGCAGCTCGCGGGAACTCACTGGGTCATGAAAATGAGTGAAGATCTGGATAAAAACGGTGAAATGGATTATACCTCGACCGGTGTTTTCGCGACAGGCTGTATCCAGAAGGATGAATATATTTTCAAAGGCGAAGGTGTGGAAAAATGGCGGCCGCGTTTCACTTATCACGGTTTTCGTTATTTGGAGCTGAGCGGGTGCGATGTTCAGCCGAAGAGTGAATGGATCATCGCGCATACGATGCACAGCGATGTGAAAGTCCGCGGTCACTTTGAATGCTCCGATCCGCAGATCAACCGTCTGCACAAAATGGCACTGCGCACGATGCTCAATAATTTCCAGGGCATCCCAACAGACTGTCCGCATCGTGAGCGCTGCGGGTGGTTGGGAGATACTCATGCCTATGTCCGCGCGGCAAATTTGAATTTCGGGATGCAGTCGTTCTGGAATAAGTATCTGTTCGATA
>JAEENR010000155.1 GCA_016283885.1 Verrucomicrobiota bacterium | reverse complement strand
TCATTATATGTGAAACCTGTTTTCGTTAAATTATTTATGGTTCCTTTTCATGTTTATCCTTTGAATTTGCGGCAGATCAGGGAGGCGTTGTGACCGCCGAAGCCGAAGGAGTTGCTCAGAGCCGCGTTGACCGTGATCTCTCTGGCTGTGTTGGGAACGCAGTCGATGTCGCACTCCGGATCTTTGTGTTCGTAGTTGATCGTGGGCGGAACGATGTCGTTGGCCACGGAGAGAGCGCAGACAGCCATTTCCACCGCGCCGGTCGCGCCCAGCATGTGACCGTGAGCGCCTTTGGTGGAGCTGACGGCTATATGGGAGAGATTTGATCCAAATACATTCTTCAGAGCGAGGACTTCGGCCACGTCACCGGCTTTGGTCGAGGTGGCGTGAGCGTTGACATAGCTGATATCTTCCGGGTTCAATCCGGCGGTGCGGAGAGCCATCTTCATGCAGCGGGCCGCGCCTTCGCCGGTCGGAGAGGGAGCCGTCATGTGGTAAGCGTCGGCGGTGTTGCCGTAGCCGACCAGTTCGGCATAGATCTTGGCGCCGCGGGCTTTGGCGTGTTCCAGTTCTTCCAGGACCAGCACACCGGCACCTTCACCCATCACGAAGCCGTCACGTTCCGCGTCAAAAGGACGGGAGGAGTGCTGGGGATCATCATTGCGGGTGCTGAGGGCTTTCATGGCGCTGAAACCGCCGATGCCGATGCAGGTGATGGCCGCTTCGGCACCGCCCGCGAACATGATGTCCGCGCTGCCGAACTTGATGGTCTGCCAGGCTTCGCCGATGGCGTGAGTGGATGTGGCACAGGCTGAGCAGGTCGCAAAGTTAGGACCGCCCAGACCGTGGAAGATGGAAAAGAGCCCGGAGCCCATGTTCTGGATGAGCAGGGGGATCATGAAAGGGGAGAGACGGCGCGGTCCGCGTTCAAAGAGGACGCGGCACTGGGATTCCGTTGTGGAAAGCCCGCCGATGCCCGAACCGAAGAAACAGCCGATCTGTGTGCGGTCTTCCTTGTTCAGATCGAGCCCGGAGTCATTGAGAGCGCGCCAGCCCGCATACACGGCAAATTGAGAATAACGGTCAGATCTTTTGACCTCTTTGGGTGAGGGAAATGCCGGAGTGGGGTCGAAGTCATGGACTTCGGAGGCGATCTGACAGGCATAATCAGTGGGGTCGATCAAAGTGATCTTTTGAATGCCGCACTTGCCGTTGATGATGTTTTTCCAGAATGTATCCACATCTTGTCCCAGCGAGGAAACGATGCCGATACCGGTGATGACGACTCTGCGATTCGAGTTCATGTATTAGAATGTAAAAAAAAGGTTTGTTTATAAATGATAACAGATAACAAGATAACTCGCGATGTAAACAGGTACAAAACCCATACACCCGCGAGCCCGACTTGTTATTTCAGCCGATGCGGCTTTTATTCAACTTTTATTTGACCGCCAAAACGGTTCCAAGACTCCCCGCGGGAGCCTTGGGCAATACTGTGATTACTTCTGGTTGGCTTCGATGTATTTGATGACATCGCCAACGCTTTGAAGCTTTTCGGCCTCTTCATCGGGTACTTCCAAGCCAAACTCTTCTTCCAGAGCCATGATGAGCTCCACGTTATCCAGAGAGTCCGCTCCCAGATCTTCCATGAATTTGGCCTCGGGGGTCACCTGATCAGGATTTACGGTCAATTGTTCAACAATGATCTTTTTGACCTTTTCTTCAATATTATCAGCCATAGAATCTTATTCGTATTTATTGACAGACTTATGCGCCTTGAGGCACAGTTTGTCCGGCTCTTTTTTTAAAAAAAATAACTCCAGCCGGTCCGCGTTCAGCGGATGACAGGCATATTATCTACATTGCAAAGCCGCCGTCAACTACTAAAACGTGTCCGGTGATATATCTTGCCTCTTTGCTGGCCAGGAACAAAACCGCGGCCGCGATGTCCTCCGGTTTGCCTACAGCTCCCATAGGTATCTCTTTTAGAAGAGCTTCTCTAACACTTTCATTGAGGACGGATGTCATATCGGTGTCAATAAAGCCGGGAGCCACCGCGTTGACGGTGATATTGCGGCTGGCGACTTCGCGGGCCAGTGACTTGGAAAAACCGATCAGTGCCGCCTTGCTGGCGGAGTAGTTGCATTGTCCGGCATTGCCGCGCAGCCCCACGATGGAAGCGATATTCACGATCCGGCCGGAACGCTGTTTGATAAAGGGTCGGATAAAGGCTTTGCAGAGATTGTAAGTGCCTTTGAGATTGGTGTTAATAACAGCATCCCATTCTTCCGGGCTCATGCGCATAAACAAGTTGTCGCGGGTGACTCCGGCGTTATTGACCAGAACATCTACCTTGCCGGCCTCTTTGAGGAGCGCGGCGCTCATTTCCGCAACAGCATTGGTATCAGAAACATCCAGAGCATAAGCCCAGGCTTTGCGTCCCAGAGCGCGGATCTCTTCGGCGATCTTGTCTGAGTTAGCCTGCGAACGGGAGATGCAGGCGACATCCGCTCCTTCGCGGGCAAAGGAGAGCGCTATTTCATGGCCGATGCCGCGGCTGGCACCGGTCACCACTACGATTTGTCCTTCAAAACGATTCATATATAAGTCTTTATATTTATTATTCAATGTAAAATCTTTAAGATTGGTCTGCTTGTAAACAAGCCACGGTCTGTTCCAGCGAAGGGAGATCCGAGACATTCAGTATCTGCACTTCCTTGCTGATGCGTTTCAGAAAACCGCACAGCACCGTTCCGGGACCCAGTTCTATAAAACGGGTAAATCCCTCTGAAATCAGGTAATTCAATGATGCTTCAAAGAGAACGGAGGAGGTGACCTGACGGATAAGCGTTTCGGCGATGACGGCAGTATCCTGTTCATGAGGCAGTGCCGTGACATTGGAGATCACCGGGATGGAAGGGGATGCCATTTTTACCTGAGCCAGAGCGGTCTGGAGTTTAGGCGCGGCACTAGCCATCAGCGAGGAGTGAAAAGCACCCGCGACCGCCAGCGGCAAGGCTCGTTTGGCACCTCTGGCGCGGGCCAGTTCACAGGCTTTGATCACCTGCGGGGTCGGGCCGGAAATGACCAGCTGGCCGGGGCAATTCAGGTTGGCCAGTTCGATCCCGGTCTCGGCGCAGATCTCACGGACTTTTTCGATATCCAGCGCGATGATCGCGGCCATGCCTCCCTGGGTTGCGTCGCAGGCTTCCTGCATATAGGTGCCGCGTTTGCGCACCAGGCTGATCGCGTCCTCGAAAGTAAAAGTTCCCGCGGCGGTTAGGGCGGTGAATTCACCCAGACTGAGGCCGGCGGTTCCTTCAAAATGGAAGTCGGG
>JAEENR010000154.1 GCA_016283885.1 Verrucomicrobiota bacterium | reverse complement strand
TCCTTCCACATGGAACTCCTTCGGAACGGATAACCCTGAGGGAGCGGACTTCCGTGCCTGCGCCGCTTACGGCCCCGTGTACGGCAGACGCTAAACACCTGTAACACATTTTACGAGAGACGAGGTTTTGAACACCTCGTCTTTTTGTTATCGAATCACGGATGGACACGAGTATACACAGATATTGTTTCATCCTATAAATCCTGTCGAAACAATAACTTATCTGTGTGAATCTGTGTACATCTGTGGTTCTTTTCATATCCATCCGTAGTTCCAACAAAAAATCCCCGGAGGATCATTCCTTCGGGGATTTTCGATTAAAGGGAGCAAAGTCCCTTATTGTTTAGCGAGCCGGAGCCACTTTGACAGTCTTCAAAGTGACAGGTCCCAGCATACCGGAAGTCATCGGGGCAGCGTCTTTGCCCCAGTGGTTCCAGGTCGTAAAGGTCAGTCGTCCGGTCGGGCTTTCTTTGCCTTCTTTGAACCATTGCGGCCAATCCTTCAGCGCGGCACCGTTCCATTCACGGTCTTCGGGCAGTTGTGCGTCGCCGATCAGGCGGTTGGGCCAGAGGTTTGTCACCTTGACAGTGAGCTGGTTGGAACCGGCTTTGGCCGCGTCGGTGATGTTCACTTGGAAGGGATACTTCCAGAGGATGCCCAGATCCTTGCCGTTCAGGGTGACTTGGGCAAAGTTCATCACATCGCCCAGGTCGAGCCAGAGTTCTTCGCCCTTTTGCAGACGGTTGGCCGGGATATTGATGGTCTTCTCATAAGTGGCCGTGCCGGAGAAGTACTTGATGCCGTTGTTGGCATGTTCGGTCCAGGAGATCAGGCTGGGCCAGGCGATGGATTCCGGCGCACCCCAGTTGGCGGGGAATTTCAGCGTCCAGTTCTTGCTGATATCCATCGGAGCCGGGATATCCCACGCGCTGGCAGTCAGAGTTTTGCCCCCAGCCGTAGTCAGCAGGAAGCCGCCGTTCTCGGAGGTCTTGACGATCGGCTGGCCTTTGGGACAAGTATCGACCTGCCAGATGGGCATCGTGCCGATATTGTTCTCGCCGGGCAGGCTCAGAGTCTGACTTTCCGCGAGGGTGATACTGGCGGGCTTGCCGTTGACGGTGTAGTCCACCTTCAGCTGTTTTTTGTGATCCTTGGTCGGGTCTTTACCCATGTTGTCATTGCTGACCACGAGGTTGATGGAACCTTTCTCCGCCAGTTTGCTGAGCAGCGGGGTCACATCCATAGAACCGGCGCCGTCAATGGCCTCATAGCTGGCTTTCTGGATCTCCAGCTTGACAGGCTGCTGCCCGACAGAGTCCAGAGTCGAATTGGCGCAGACCACCGGATCAGCATTCGCGGCGGAGTCGCGGAAGATGACAAAGACCGAACCGGCCGGCTCCAGCTGGAGACGAACGGTCGTGCAGTCACCCTGCTGGCTCCAGACGGGCGCTTTCTCGATCACACCGGTGTCCGGGTGCCACAGTTCGGGCACTTTGCCATAAACACGGAAAGTGCAGTCCGCGGTGTCATATTGATACCTCTGGTTGGAGACGAAGTAAATGTCCGCCTTGCCGGTCGTGCGGTGCGTGTACACCAGCGAGCTTTGATCCGTGGAACCCTGGAATTCAAAGTCGGGTCTCAGATTTTGCAGCGAGAGGATATGCGTCAGAGGAATGCCCTGGAAGACATGACCTTTGCCGAACTTGTTTTCAAATACGTTCTTGCCGTTGCAGTCGCCCCAGAGCTTGTCGGCCCATTCCTTCACCTGCTGGTCGCATTGAGGATATCCGGTCAGGCTGGGTGAGTGTTTGGGACGAGGACCCAGAATAGTCGCACCCTGCTTGACGAGCTTGCCGATGCGCTCGATCATGGGCGGGGTCATATTGATGTCGCCGCCGGGCAGGACCAGCACACCGTAATTGGCACCGCTGGCCAGATAGATGCGTCCGTTCTTGACGTAAGAGCCGTTCATGATCACATCAGGGCTGACCGCGTCATAGTCATAGCCGGGATGCAGTTTGACATTGCCGTTGCGCATTTCCACCGGAGCGCTTTCGCCGGTGAAGTAAGCGATATCGGCCACACAGCGGCCCTGCTGCAGCAGGTATTCACAGCGGCTGATATAGTCGATCCACGCCTTGCCGGGTTTCCACCATGTGGACGTGCGTTCAAAATGGAAACCCCACGGTCCCATGGTCATGCCGGGATAGCGGTCGTTCCAGGGCTGCATGGCATAGCGGTGGAAGATATAGCGGTTCAGACCTTGCGCGAACATCAGATCGCCCAGCGCCTTGATCTTGTAAGGATAATTCTGCCACTTGCCGGCACTGTCGCTGGCAGT
This sequence comes from Verrucomicrobiota bacterium, assembly GCA_016283885.1. GTDB lineage: Bacteria > Verrucomicrobiota > Verrucomicrobiia > Limisphaerales > UBA1412 > UBA1412. The sequence continues at coordinate 20,305 of JAEENR010000154.1, read as the reverse complement.
GAAAGATTCCGCGCCCACGATGGTCTTGCCGTAAATGTGAGCGATGGAGGCGGCCAGCTTCACAGAAGGATGCCCCTGACTGCCGCACCAGAATTCGCCCATCACTACGTCGGAAGTGCTGCCGGCCTGGATGGATTCAAAAGGTCCTGTGTAGGGTTCCACCGCGCTGAGCAGACCGTTCTGACGGCAGAGTTCATCGAAATGAGCGAAATAATTATCGGCGAACAGATCGGAGATCGTCCGGCGCATATCCCACAGGAAACGCTCGGTCACGTCCGAGTTCTCGACTACCATGCGCATATAAGTAGGCAGGTACTTGACCGGATCATAACCGCGGCGTTTTTTGAATTCCTCGCGGAACTTGGCCGTCCAGTCCTGCTGTCCGACTTCATAGCTGTCGATGAGGGAGGTATCCAGCGCTTTACCGGCCAGCGGCCCGATGTCGGCCAGCACCTTGGCCATAAAGCCTTCCCAGTGCGCGTCCAGAGCTTCCTTGCTGAGCTTGTCGCATTCCAGACCGGTGCCTTCGATCGGCGCGGGATGGTTGTTGCGTCCGATGGGAGTATAACCCAGACGGAGGATCGTCCAGTTGCCGGCCGGCACATCCCATTTCAGGTGACCGTCGGCAGTCAGCTTGTCGGAAATGTCGATGATGGAATCCAGCGGAATGACCTGGCCGCTGTGGATCGAAGAAGGCGGCGGACTCATAAAGGTGGAGTCCACAGAAGTCTTGATGACTGCCTTGGCCAGTGCCCACTGATATTCACTGGTGGGAACGATCATGGTGGTGTTTTCATCCGTGATCAGAACGCCGTCCTTGCCGTCCAGCTTGAACTTGAGGACCAGCTCTTTCAGCTCGCCGAAGATCGGATCGCCGAAATTAGCGGTCGTGGCGGCGATTTCCTTAGCACCGGCATTGATCATCTCTTTGACCTTGGCCGTCACATCGCCGCCGGCATCCGTGCTCTTGGAGCGGAAGAGCGCCTGCACGATCTCCAGCTTGCCCGGAGTCTTGGAGAGATTGGTCTCTTCATTGCTCAGAAAAGGCTGAGCCTGATAAGCCAGTACGGCGATATCCTTGTAAAGATCCAGGTTCGTCTTGGGCTGAGCCAGGACTTTGTCAAAGCGTGACGGACCCGTGACCTGGGTTTCGGAAGCGGTGATGCGCTGCATACCGTTTTCGGGGGTGTTCCAGGGACCGCCGCTGCTGGACCAGCCGGCGCAGTTTTCCACAGCCAGCTTCAGTCCCAGACGGTCAGCCTGTTCCACGGCGTATTTGAAGCACTCGCGCCACTGATCGCTCATAAAGGGAACGTCACCGCGCGGGATGCCGCAGTCGGCGTTGACGATGGTCGCGCCGCCCAGACCGATTTCTTTCATGGCTTCCAGGTCGGCCTTGATGCCTTCCTTGGTGATGTTGCCATTCATCCAGTGCCACCAGGTTTGAGGCTTGGCGGAATCAGGAGGATTATTGAAACCCTGAACCAGAGAGTCCGCGGCGTTCGCGGACAGCGCGCAGATTGCCAGCGCGATACAGGAGATCTGATATATGCGTTTAGAAATTTTCATAAATTTTGCCAGAGCTGATAAGGCACAGTACCTAAAAACTCTGCGCAGATTCTACAAGTTTTTCGACACTAAGGCAAGAAAGGTGTCAAAGGGAAAATGAAGTGAATGATATATTTCTTTGTAGATCAAATAGATAACAGAAATATTGACAAATTTGGAATTGGATTCCAAATCTGTCAAAGCAATATATAATCTCTTTATTTCCTTTGTTTTATAAAGTGGCAAGGCGTTTTTTGTCTCAAAAACGCCTTGTCTCGGAAAAATCGGGATGCGGATCGGTTTAGAAGAAGTCCAGACCAATGTCCACGGATGGGGCAGAGTGGGTCAGCGCGCCGACAGAGATGAAGTCCACGCCGGTTTCCGCTTTGCCGCGAACGGTCTTCAAGTTGACTCCGCCGCTGGCTTCCAGCAGGGCGCGTCCCTGGACGGACTGCACGGCTTCGCGCATCATTTCATTGGTCATGTTGTCCAGCAGGATGATATCCGCGCCGGCTTCCACAGCCTGAGCCACTTGCGTCAGGTTATCCGCCTCGACCTCGACTTTCAGCTGGGGATAGGCCGCGCGGGCACGGGCAACGGCTGCCGCCACGGCATTAGGCTGGGCATCCCGCAGGGCGACCAGGTGGTTGTCCTTGATCAGGATCATGTCGTAAAGGCCGATGCGGTGATTGGTCGCGCCGCCGCAGGCCACCGCGTATTTCTCGAACATCCTCCAGCCGGGAAGGGTTTTGCGTGTGTCCAGTATTTTGGCTTTGGTTCCGGCTACTTCGTTCACAAATCGGCGCGCGATGGTAGCCACGCCGGAGAGCCTCTGCAAAAAGTTCAGCGAGACACGTTCCGCGGTCAACAGAGCGCGGGAGGGACCTTCCACCTGGAGCAATATACCGCCTTTGTCCAGCGTATCGCCGTCTTTGGCGCGGAGGGTCACCCGGACGGTTGGATCCAGCTGGCGGTATGCTTCCACCGCGAAAGCCAGACCGCAGACGGTCAGGGACTCACGGGCCGCCATGACGGCTTTGGATTGGAGTTCCGCCGGGACGAGCGCCAGGGTCGTTGCGTCACCGATGCCGACATCCTCGGCCAGAGCGGTGCGCACAGCCTGTTGCACCTGTTGGGGATCCAGTTGGGTCAGATTCATGACTAGCGGTTGAAGCGGAAGTTGACCACGTCATAGTCCTGCATGACGTAAGTTTTTGTTTCCAAACGGACTTTGTTGGCGCGTTTGGCCTGTACCTCGCCGCCGCACTCGATCAGATCCGCGTAGCTGATGATCTCGGCGCGGATAAAGCCCTTCTGCATATCAGTGTGGACGGTGCCGGCGGCATCCACGGCTACAGTGCCTTTGCGGATGGGCCAGGCGCGGTTTTCTTTGCCGCCCAGGGTCAGAAAGCTGATGTAACCGGCTTGGTCGTAGGCTTTCACGATAGCCTGCTCTACGTCTTCGCCCGCAGTCAGCGGAACGATTGCGCGGTTGGTCACGAATTGATAGCTGCCCATCAAGGCTTTTTCTTCATCGGAAAGGGGAAGCTCGCTGATGGCTTTTTCGGATTCCAGCGCGGCGTAAAGTTTTTCAAACAAAGCCTTTTCTTCGGGTGACTGTTCGCGGCCCAGGCGCAGTTCCAGGAATTCCATATCCAGCAGCACCAGGTCGCCTTTGAGTTCCGCCGGCACCAGGATGGCATCGGCTTCTTTCATTTCGTCCTCGCCGACGATATCGGCCTGGACATAGATCTTCTTCTTGGCTTCCACCAGCTTATCCGCCGCGTCCAGACGCGGATCTTTCACATTATGTTTTCCGAGAGAGACTCCCGGCACTTGGTAAACTGCTAATTTCATCTCGCTAATTCAAATTCCGGTTATGATGAAGGTGGAACAGGATCCGCTCCACGTTTCTGCGAAGGATGTTGCCACAAAACGGCCTCCGTTGCAATAAGGAGTTGGTTTATCCGCGGTTTTATTGCCAAAAAAAGACGCGGGCCAGTGGGCTCGCGTCTTTTGAATGTTTTCGGAGCTGTACTATCTCACGGCACGGAAGAATTTCATTGTTTCCGAGGGAACGATCCTGACCGGAGATTCCGTGGCGATGGTCGTCCATTCACCGTTCGCGGTGGAGGCGGCCTGCAGGGTGCCTTCAAACTGGACGACGATGCCGTCGGAGGTGCCCCGCAGAATGGTGAGGGCAGGCGGTTCCGTTGGTTCGGTGTGGATGATCACTTCCACTTCATCGCTCATGACACTGTTGAGCGGATTGCTCACCTCGACTTTATAACGGCCGGCTTCGGTGACGGTCAGGAACGCGGAATCAGTCCCGACCGGTGTGTCGTTGCGGTACCATTGATAAGAGAGGGGCGCGGTGCCGGAGGCTCCCACATAGAGGATGTAGGATTCACCCGGTTCGATCGTGCTGCCAACCGGCTGGGATTCGATGGTCACACCCTGTTTGGGCGGCAGAATGGTCAGGGTCACGGTACGGGTCGTGCGCACACCGCCGATGTTGGAGATGGTGCAGGCGAGCTGGGTACCGTTGTCGGCCATCGTGACGTTCCGCAGCGTCAGTACCCGGTTGGTCTGAGCGGGATCCACTTCGCCGTTGATCTTCCACGCGTAGGTGACGGGTGTGCTGCTCTGGACGAACGGTTCAAAGACGGCATCATCCCCTTCATAGCAGGAGACAGATTTCGGCTGAACCTTGATGAGAGGCGGGTCGAACTCGGTGTCGGGCAGGTAAAGACGGGACTGCGGGATCGGCTCTTCGATAGTGCCGTTGGGCAGCTGCCAGCGGACGATGATATGGTCGCCGCCGCTGCCGTCAGTCTGGAGTCCTTCGATATAGTAGGGCTTGTTGGCTGTCAGCGAAATGCTCACGGACTTCTGGGTGCCGTAAGAATCCCAGCTGCCCACGGGTGCCCAGCCGTAAAGATAAGCGATCCGTTTCTTGCGGCGGGTCGTTTGATCCGTACTCAGCCAGAGCTCGGAGTAGTCATCGCTGCAGATCCAGAAAGTGTAGTCGCCGGTGACGGGCGGAATGATGAAGCCGCTCAGTTTTTGGCCGTAGTAGTCGCCCCAGTCGATCGGGCTGGCAAACTCTGTGAGAGTGGAGGTCAGATCCGGGTAATTCGGATAAGTGTTCTTGCCGGTCAGTGTGTTCAGATTCTCACTGCAATCATACCAGACCTGGCGCAGGAGACCTTGTCCCTGCGGTACGGCCTGCACATAACTGGTGGTGTTATCCTCGATCTTGTTATGATTATAGGAGACATCACACACGTTATTGACCACGAGCGTATAGACGAAGCCGTACCTGATATCTATCGTTTCCAGCATAACGGCCAGAGTGCCGCCGGGAATACCCGGACCGTCCGCGACAACGCTGCTGATGAGGATGTCCTCCTGGATCTTGTAATTGTTGGGGTTGAGCGCGCTTTCCAGAGTGACATATTCAGAGAAAGTCACACGGATATAAGTGCCGTCCACGATCTCAGTCTTGACAATAGTCGGCGGGATGGTCTCGGTCACGACATCGAGTTTCGCTTCTTCGCTGACCCATTGATCGCCCAGACGGACCCGATAGAGTCCTGAGTCACCGCCGGAGACATATACCAGTTCCAGAGTCGAACCGAAACCGTTGAGAATGTCTTCCCACTGTTCGGCGGAGGTGAATTTCTGCCATTGGAGTTTATCCGGGATGATAGCTGTGATGCCGACCGAAAGGAAAGCGTTCTCACCTTCGAAGCATTCAACGTCTGCGGGCTGTTCCAGCAGGATCATCAGTTCATTCGGAGTGCTCAGAGTCAGAACACCATCCAAATCGAACTTGGCCATGTACAGACCGGCATTCTTCTCGGAGACCTTGTTCAGGATCAGAGTGGCGGAATTTTCACCTTCCAGCACTTTCCATTTGCCTTTGGTATTAAATTGGAGCCACTGGATGTTCTCAACGTTTCCTTCGGGGACATCCAGAATGAATTCCACGCTGTCGCCCGGAGCAGCTATTTGATCAGCGCCGTTCGGATAAAGCGCGGAGGCATAACCCGGAGTGCCGCCCAGTACCGCGCTGGGATACCAGTTGTAGGGATGATCCCACGTATTGAGCGGAGCGGAGAGATTCACGATCTCCATGGAATATCCGGTGCGGTCCACTTCGTCCCGATACCAGGAGCGGTCATAAGTGAAGGACTGGATGAGGGTGCCTTCCGGATCGACCAAAGTCAGAGTCTCGCCTTTGCGGGCCAGATTGCCGTCGTAATTGTCCACCAGGATCATTCCGTTGGTGTCATAGCGAGTGGCAAACATATCCGCGTTTTTGGCCAGAACCAGATAACCGTTTGGCGGAATGACGACAGAAGGGAACGTATAGGTGATGCCTTCGGTGAATTGAACACTCTGCATGTTGACAGGCTGTTCGCCGGTGTTGCAGATCTCCAGCCAGGCATAGTCATCATAAGTGCCGGTGTCGTCTTCATTCAGAGACGGCGAGAACATGAGCTCGCTGACACGCAGATCTTCATAGTTTTGGCGAACCAGATATGTGAACTTGCTGAGCGCGCTCCAGGATCCGTTCCGGTAGGTGCGCATATAGACAACAGTGTTTTCATCGATATTCAGAGTCTTGGAATAGGAACCCGTTTGAGGCGCATTTGTGATAGTGCCCAGCTCCATGTCGAAGTACATATCACTGCTGCTGCCGTTGCACTGATGGATCTCCACGGCGATCACATTAGTACCGATGCGGAGCTTGTCCGCGGAAACAGTGAAATCAAAATAATTGCTGTCGGTGCTGGAGTCCACGACCTCAGAGGAGAATGTAGAGAAATCCACGTCTCCCGCGGGCATATTATCACGAAGGATCTCTGTCCCGTTCAGATAAACGATAGCACCGTCATCCCGGTTGAGACTGATCTTCAATCCGGTGATGCCTTTAGTCGAATCCAGAGTAAAGCGCTGACGGAAATAAGTCGTGTTGACAAACGTGCCGTTGGCGGTGGTGCGGGTGGTCTGAGTACTCAGATCAGAACGTCCGCCGAAACCGAAACATCCCGTGCCGGTGCTCCAGGAATTGTCATTATACGAAACCGATTTCCAGTTGACTCCATTGATGCTGGCCGGTTCGGAACCTTGATCGAAATACTTCCAGGCGGATTTTCTGGGGATCAGGGTGACGGCCTGCGGAGTATCATCACCGGAACCGCTGGATGAAACGAGAATGGCGGAAGAAGAGATATTACCGCCGGGCAGACGCGGATCGGTGCCGTCCAGAGTGTAATAGAAAGGAGCGGGGGCTGACAAAGTGACCTTCTCGCCGGAGTCACACATTCCGGAGGGGAGTGTGGAGGCCGGTGCGGCGATGTTGGGATACCAGCCGCGGTTTTTGAACTGGTTCAGAACGATGTCGGTGCGCTGCGGGAAATAGGTTTCGAGCATGTAATTGTTTTCCTTGATCCAGTCCACGTCACGTGTGCGCAGACTTCCCATGCGGGCACCCCAGCGCGCGCTTTCACCAATGACCGCGCGGTCTATCTGATCCATACGCGCTTTATAGCGTTCGATGCTCTTTTTCGGGGTGAAGATACCGTCATTGAAGAATTCTTCCTGAACGATATCAGCAAAGCGCATCTTGTATTCGGGATTGTCGATTAATTTCTGATGAAGCATCATCGGCTCAAACTGAGAGTAGGCGGTGCGTCCCCAGCCGGCGGCGGTGTAGTCCATATTTAATCCCCAGTCGCCGCGGTTGGCAGCCAGACTGTGCTCCGCGTCATGGCGGAACCATTTGAACCCGTCGGGATTTGCCCGGTTATAAAGAGCAAAAAGATTGTTCGGGAAATTGCCGAAGAGAGAATAGGGGTTATCCGGATCACCTGTATAATAGGCGTTGATCATGAATTTGATCAGGTTGTCCTGATCCAGCAGAACGGGATAGTTCGGGTTGCGTGTGCCGTCCGGATTCAGACCGCGCACTTTGTAGTAATTGGTCGCGCGTATGCCGCTGTAGCCGCTCATGCTGATGTCATAGAGGCTTCGCCATGCATCCATGTTGCCATCGCCGGCCACTGTAGCTCGGTCGCTGCTGGACTCGGTCTTGATGCAGTCCCAGTCTTCCTCATTGCCGCCCAGATATGTGACAGCATAGTCGGCGGAGATACGTTCTTCTGTCATGTAGAGTCCCCAGTAGAGACCGTTCAGGAAAAGGTGATAGTAACGGCTGCGGGAGTAAGGAACGCCGGATTCTTTCTGAGAATCGCGGCTGAAGACCTCGCGGACTGCGGTATAGGTGGCAGGATCTTCCCGGTGCCAGGAGTGGTTCTGCTCGGTTCGGAGATCGATCTTGTCGAATTCACTTACGCCTTCTTTACCGAAGAGCGGAAACTGCAGTTTGCTTTCGCCGTACTTGCCGCGGAAGAGCAAGCGGAAAGAGTGCTTAGGATTGCCGCTGGTACGGCTGGCCGCGCCGCGGATGCGCAGACCGGCATTGATAAAGAATTCTTCGCCGCCCTGCGGGTCTATCAGCTCCACGGAAACAGGGCGTTCCCAGGACTCACCGGAGTTGCCGGGATTGACATAGATACCTGTCTGCGCGTTGAAGAGGTTAGGCAGATCGGTGACCAGTGAAATGGTTTGGATGTCTTTGAAACCTTCTCTGAGTCTGTCTTTGTAAAGATTGGACTCGGTGACATTCTTGTTCATGCCGTAGTACATGGTGTGTCCGTTGACACTGCCGCTGGAAGGCCAGCCCGCGGGCGGTGTGGAAGATTGGGTGAACACATCATCGAGGAAGATCCATGTGCGTGTCTGGACTTCGGAAGGAATATGAGAAGGTTTGTAGGAAATAGCTCTCAGAACGGTCGTCTTGCTGATGGTGATCGGCGCAGTATAGGCTGAACCGTTGGTTTCGCTGGGAGTAGAACCATCTAATGTGTAGCGGATCTGCGCGTCACCTTCATCGCAGCTCATTTCCAGCACAAAGGCGTTGTCACAGTAGCCGCGGTCATGGTTGAACTGAACGATCGGTGTGCGGGCCAGATATCCCTTGCCGTTGACCTGTCCGGGAGTGGGCGCAGTAAAATAGCGGTAACTGGCTTCCTTTTCGTCCAGCAGGGTCATCTGCGCCTGAAGGAAAAATTCAGAATCAGATTTGGAGTTGTTCAATCCAGTGATCTTCAAAACATTTTCACCTTCTCTGATAAGGGAGGGTGAGATTTGGATCTTCTGCCAGACCAGAGTTTCTTCGGTCGTGCGTTTCTTGGTGGCAGCGGAATTCCAGTTCAGATCTACAGGAGTGTTTTCGGAAGCGACCTGTGTCCCGTTCAGGCTGGCAACATAGCCGTCAGCGTAGCGCATTTCCAGTGTGACAGTGGCGCTCCGGCTGGGGAGTTTGTCTACCTTGAAACTGTACCCCATATCCAGACGGCTGTTGACACCTTTCATTTGTTTTTCAACATTTGTGGTGATGGATCCGGCGATGGCACCCTGAGTGGCGAGTCCGCCGTTGGCCGTATCGCCGATCAGACGCATCCGGTTGTTAAAGGAACCGTAGTTGCCTTTGCAGGCGTACAGTTCGATGCCCGCGCCGCCGGCGGCTTCAAAGAAAATAGCACGCAGATGGTAGATGCCGGCCTGGGGAAAGTTGAATGTACCCAGAGTATCGCTCATGCTGCGCGCATCAGGATATTCACAGACAAAATCTACATTGTTGCCCGTGATCCTCAGATTGAAACCGTCATCGCTCATGCCGCCGAAGGTCCATTGACCGGCTTCCGGGATCAGAATGTTGCTTTCCATGACCAGGATGAAGTAGTCCTTGTCTTGTCCGGCTGTTTGAGTCGGGAAGGGATTGCTGGGTGTAAAGTGACCCGCGGAGGTGCCGTCATCAAAATTGATGGTCTCATAAGTACTGACAACGGGATAGTTCCTGTCGATTTTCCAGTATCTTCTGCTTTTGATGTAAGTCTCTGCTTCGGAAATGTTATTGACAGAAGTATTCCTCAGTTCATAGTAGGATACGGTGAAACCGCCGTTGCCTTCGGTCTCGGTAAAGCCGATGGCACCCTTACCGGTTCCCGTGGAAGAAGTTCCGGAAGAGGATGGAATACTCCATTCGTAGGAGGTATCCTCGCCTATCAGGTAGTTGATATCCTGATTGATGCCGAAGGAGATGTCAGAATACTGTTCGGGATATTCGGGAGCGTATTCGCTGAGGATAGTCGTCCCGTCCTTATCCACAAGTGCCAGGTATTCACCGGTTTTGCTGAGACTGAAACTGGTATGGAGCTCTCTGCCGGCAATTGGAGGTGTAGTCGTGCTGTCTGCAAAGACGACCAGGTAGCTGTTGGCGCTCATAGTCGTCGGATTGGGGAACTGCCAGCGTGTCAGCTCGTTAGGAGTGTCTGTCAGGTAACAGCCGCCCAGATCGATGCTTTCATTACTGTCGTTGAAAAGCTCAATCCAGTCACTTGCCTGACCGCTGGAGTCTTTATAGGTGGAATTGGAGGCTGAAAACTCGTTGATGCGAACAGCCGCCTCTGCGGTGGAAAGAGTTCCCGCGCAGAGAATAATACACCCTAATAAAGCGATAAAACCGGTAGAAATGTTTAAATTCTTTTTCATACTATCTGATATCTCGAAGCAAAAGTTTTCCTAACTCGCCTACTCAATATAGCATATTTACAGCAAATTTCCAACCAAACGCCTGAAAAAAACAATTTTGGCCGAAAAAATTTTCCTGCGAGATGTCTTTATAAAGCGGAAAAATAATACAATATAAAGATCCACAGTATGTTATGTGATTTAATAAAATCACCGTATGAGGTTGAGATTTTTAATGATGATCATTAGAAGTTTCTATCTCTGTTGGCGTTTTAGGAATAAATGCAAAAAAGACGAGGCTTGCGGACCTCGTCTCTTTAGTGACTCAAGGTGTGTTAGTACAAATAACTGCTGGTTAATATACTGAAGAGTCCAATACTACACATTGCCATATAAGAAACGCGTTTCTTTATCAAGCGGACATTTAGATCCATCCGCATAAAGGATGATACCATCCGCATATTTCACTTCTATCCCCACAAAACAGGGCATCCTTAGCTGTAAAATGATCTTCAAATCTCCGTTTGTATCTTTGTTTACAAACGTATTTAGAACGAGACATCTTTTCCATAAAACTTTTGCCACTTCTTTCTTTTCGGAAAGAGTATATAGTTTTTCTGTGTTCCAATGCTCAAATTTGCTCAATCGTTTTCTGATTACAGCAATATAGTAACGATATTTGATAAGGTATTTTATCCAGAAAAAAATCTGATAAAGCATAAATACCCCATACAAGAGTACCCAATTCCCAACAACTTCTTCCCTTACATGCGCAATATAAGCATTTCGTTCTTGTAACTGCATTTGTTCCTTTAAAGTAGGTGTATCATCAGGACTAAAGTATGGATATATTTCAAAAGATTTATTCTTAAAAATATTCCATTTAATATCGAACAAACTATCCGGAGAGCTTCCTGTAAGCAATACAGTGAAAAGACACTGGGAAATAATGACTAATAAGAATATCGTATAGGATAATCCCTTCAACAACTTAAATAGTGCTGTGCTGTTTTCTGTATTATCACACTCTATATTATTACACTTCATATTTAAAAAACTCCATTGTGATAATGCATACCATATTTAACGAATTCCATTACAAAAAGAATTAACATCGGAAATAATATGGATAATCGAAACAGGCTGTCTTTAGGATATTTCCATAAGAAAAGCAATAGTGAAAAATGAATGGATAATACTACCCAGACATAGGTCATAATAACATAACGGACTGGAATTTCTACTCCATTAATTCCTTCCATTGTGTCAAACCTATGAAATAATTCTATATTATTCCAATAACAATAACACCCTACTAAACACAGTGCTGTTATAATAACAATGGATCGAATGATATATGTCTTATACATTAAGTAATCTCCTTATGGTACAAGGGGTGTTTGTAGGGCGGCACGCCTGGGCTGTGTTGTGGGTTAAAGTCAGCGAAAAAAGGATCGCTGATACGCCGAACGTATTTAGTTTTTGTATATTTATTACATTCATTATAATTCATTTATGTTTAATACATAAACTTTTATTACAGAACCCATAGACAACTTAGGTAATTCAAATAAAAAAATCAAGCAAAAATTTTAAAAATAGTTTTAAATTATTTGTATTAAATAAATTATAAGAACAATACATTCGTCTGTTGTCTCATTGAGGTGCTTTTTCCTTGTCTTTGGGAAGACATGAGAGATAATCACTCTTGCTTTATGAAGAAGACATTAATGAGCTTGATGGGCGCGGCGGCACTGGTCGCCAGCGCGGTGGTCACACAGGCCGATGATAATCCGTTCCTGGGTGCCTGGGCATTCACAACACCAGATGGCGGAGCCGGTTGGCTGGGTGTCAAAGAAATGCCGGGCGGATACCTGGACGGCTCGATGCTGTGGGTCGCGGGCAGTGTGGTCCCTGTGGACAGCATCGTTGTGACACAGCAGAATGGCAGAGATGCTCTGATCATCTACCGTGTCTATGATGAGAACCGCAAGGATAAAGATGGAAAAGTCTTTCGTACACAGAGATATGTAGATACGATCTTTGCTACTCTGGACGGTGATACGATCCGTTTCATGCAGTTCAGCCCGAACCGCAACGGCAAAGGGGTGAATACTTCTACCTTCACGGGCAAGAAGATGGCTCCCATCCCGCCGGCACCGGATCTGAGCAAGGTGAAATACGGAAAACCGATCAAACTGTTCAACGGCAAGAATCTGGACGGCTGGCGGCTGACGGATGAAAACGCGGCCAACGGCTGGTTCGCCGATAACGGCATCCTGGTCTGCGATCCGAAACAGGAAGAGGGCAAACCTCACAAGAACTACGGCAATCTGCGCACGGACGCGGAGTTTGAGGATTTCAATCTGACCTTGAAAGCCAAGGTCGAAAAAGGCGGCAACAGCGGTATCTATCTGCGCGGTGTGTGCGAGATCCAGGTGACAGACAGCTACGGCAAGAATCTGGATTCCCATCACATGGGCGGCCTTTACAGCCGTGTGACACCTTCCGTGAGCGCGGAGAAACCGGCCGGCGAATGGCAGGAGTTCGACATCACATACTGCGATCAGCATGTGACGGTGAAGCTCAACGGCAAGACGATCATTGACAACGCGGCGGTAGAAGGCTGTACCGGCGGCGCGCTGTGGGCGGACATCACCAAACCGGGTCCGATCTACCTGCAGGGCGATCACACCGGCGTGATGTACAAAGACATCGTTCTGCGCCCGATCGAGAAATAGTTTGATCCGATAAAATGAGACCCGGCGCAGCGCGAACTGTGCCGGGTTCGTTTTTAAAAGAAATGAAATACGAGGGATTTCAAGAAATCGACAAAACGGAAGCGCTGGCTTTGCTGAAACCGGAGCGTCGTCAGGAGCTTCGGGAGCGGGCACATGAAGTAACGGAGCGGTGTGTGGAAAAACGGTTTGATTTTTGTTCCATCATCAATGCCCGAAGCGGCCGCTGCTCGGAGGACTGCAAGTGGTGCGCTCAATCGTGCCGCTGGAAAACGGGCTGCTCGGTTTATGGCTGGGTCGGAACGGAAGCGTGCGTGAAAGCGGCAAAGGAGGCGGAAGCCAACGGAGCCGACCGCATCGGCATCGTTACTTCAGGAAAGAGGCTTTCGGCGCAGGACGTGGACAATGTCTGCGAAGCGCTGAAGGCGATGCGTGAAGCGGCGGATATCGACCTGTGCGCCTCGCTGGGGCTGCTTTCGGAAGAGGATCTCCGCCGTCTTAAAGAAGCCGGGCTTCAGCGGCTGCACTGCAATATCGAGACCGCGCCGTCACTTTTCCCGGAGCTTTGCACGACTCACACGATAGCGGAGAAACTTGCTACGATCCGCGCGGCAAAACGGCTGGGCTTCCAGATATGCTGCGGCGGCATTCTGGGTATGGGCGAGACGGATGAACAACTGGTCGAGTTTGCTTTTACACTGAAAGAGATCGCGCCGGATTCCATTCCCGTCAATATCCTGCATCCCATCGCGGGGACACCTCTGGGCAGCCGTGGTATCCTCGACCCGGAACGTGTCATTGATTCTGTAGCGATCCTGCGTCTGATCAATCCTTCGACACCGCTTCGATTCGCGGGGGGGCGCCGTGATATGAGCGACGAAACGGCGGCGAAGTGTGTTTATGTTGGAATGTCCGCAGGCATCGCGGGAGCACTTCTGACAACTCCCGGCGCGAATTTCAGTGATGATCGGGAACTGGCACTTCGGGCGGGCTATACTGTCCGAAGAATATCAAAAACGAAGGCGGAATCAAAAAGTCAGAATCACGGGAATGTTTGAGAATATCAGAATAGCAAAAGAGACACTGGAAATCACCAGTGCCGAAGAATATGTAGTAAACAGCAAAACTATAAAATTGCCAGAGTATGATTTCAAGAAGGTCATAGTTTATGATCCGCGGAAGGGAGAAGAACTGCTCAAGGAAGATTTAAAAGAGAAATCGTCTCTTGAAATTCCCTGCCGTTACCGTGTTAGTACGGAAGATTCTTTTCAGGCAGCGGAACGTTATGAGCACGCTTTTGTTTTAAATTTTGCCAATGCGCATAAAGCTGGAGGGGCTTTTCGATTGGGGGCAAGCGCACAGGAAGAGGCTCTTTGCCGGAACAGTACGCTTTATGCTTCAATATCCTCAAAAGAAGCAAGGGAAATGTATCGCTACAATAACATACATCTGAGCAGAGTAGATTCGGATTATATGCTTTATTCGCCGGATGTATGCGTGTTTAGAAATGAACGGGGAGAATTGAAGGAAAATCCTTTTATGACATCAGTTGTGACTGTTCCCGCGCCCAATAGATATGGAATGGCGTTTTTTGCTTCAAAGAGATACGTTCGCAAAACAATGATGCTGCGAATGAGGATCATGTTTCGGATCGCTGCCAAATATAGGCATAGGAATCTGATCCTTGGAGCTTGGGGATGCGGCGCGTTTGGCAATAATTCTAAAGATGTCGCAAGTGATTTCAAGACAGTTCTTGTTGATGAACACTACGAGAGATTCTTTGATGAAGTCTGCTTTGCTATATACGGACGCGAAAATAGTGCGAATGTGAGAGCCTTTCGAGGGGTGTTTGACTCAACACTTTAGAGATGAAATTCACTTTTAATTTTTTGAAATGGGTAGCATTATGAGAATAAAATCACTTATTTGTTTATGTTTGCTGGTCAGTGTTATGGATGTACTGGCTGATTCATTGCGGTATTTTACCCAAAGTATAGATGCGCCAAAGGTAAAATTTGAATATGGGAATAACACGCCGGCCGGGTGCTATGTCCAGGCCGATGACGCGAAGCTGTACTACGAAGTTTACGGGAAAGGTGGTGAACCGATACTGATCCTTCACGGTGGTGGAGTGGGGTGTGCGTTGGAGATGGGAGCTTTCATTGACAGACTCGCTGTGTCGAACAAAGTCATCGTGATGAGTTCGCGCGGACATGGCCGTTCTGGCATTGGAACGAAACCAGTGACACAGGCGCAGAAGGCTGCGGATGTGAAAGCGGTGCTGGATGACGCGAAAGTTGATTCGGCAACGCTGATTGGTTTCAGTGATGGTGGTTATTCTGCTTATGATTTTGCGGCGGCATATCCGGATCGCGTAAAGAAGATGGTTGCCATAGGTGCCGGGGAGCTTGTGCCGGGATTGAGGAAAGTTGTCATCAGGCTGGATGCGATGGAGCAGTTCGATCCTGCATATTTTGAACAGCAGCGCGGACTGATGCCGGAGCCGGAGCGCTGGCAGGAGTTTTTGGATGATTTTTCCCGCTTTTATAATGAATGCGTCTATTCCAAAGTTTTGTATGCCAAGATCACTTGTCCAGTTCTGCTCGTTGTTGGGGAAAAAGACGGCAACGCACCTCTCTCAACTGTACTGGCAGCTTACCAACAATTGCCGAATGCTCAGCTGGCAGTTATCGCTGGTGCGCCGCATCCTTGCTTTGTTACCGATTTCGCAGTGGTTTGGGGACAAGTCAGTAAATTTCTGGGGAATGGCTACAATGAATGAATTTTAATGAGAAAAGTTGATGTTAAGAGTCATATTATTGTTTTTGATAGGGAGTTTGGTGTTGAATGTAATGGCTGATTCTGCAATAGTGATTTCCATTGCGGATAAGAAGTTCATCGCGGAGATCGAGGATACCGTGACCGGAAAGGCTTTTGTGGAGAAACTTCCGTTGACGCTGGAGATGAGCGAGCTGAATGGAAATGAGAAATACTGTTATGGAGTAACGCTGCCGACCGCGGCCCGCCGTTATGATACGATCGAGGCAGGTGATCTGATGCTGTACGGTTCCAACTGCGTCGTGCTTTTCTACGATACCGCGGGCGGATATTCATATACCCGAATCGGAAAGCTGAAATCAACAGAAGGACTTGCCTCCGCGCTGGGAAAGGGGTCGGTTTCGGTGACATTCGAGAAGGCGCGTTTGGAAGCGAATATCACGATGGTCAACGGTGAACCGAAGATTGGAATCGAAACAAATCTGCCCGATGAGATAAACATAGAGATACTTGCCGCGCCGTCTCTTTCGGTATCCGATGATGAATGGAAAGACTACACGAAACTTACAAAAGAGGAGAAGGAGCAGGTTCGTTTTTTTAAATTGCGAACAGCGGAGTAAAATAAAGTTTGTGATATGAATTGAATAATTTGAATAAAATGCATACAATATGAATGCATTGTTTTTGTGTAAGTATTGAAAATGATGAAAAAGAGACTATTAGTAGAAACGTGGGGAGATTTTCAGAAAATCCCTAATTTGAGTGAATTGATGCCTGTCGAAATGTCCGTAGCATGTGAATTGAGAGATAAAGGACTCATAGAAAGTCTGTTGATAAAAGATGGACTCAAAGGCGCGTACATCGTTTATACCGAGACTGACAAGGAAAAGGTTGCGGAGATTTTGAAGAAACTGCCGTTGTATCCTTATTTTGAAAAGATAGAATATACGCTTGTCGATAAAACTTACTGATCTTTCAGGACAAAAAGAGTATCGTATGCTTTCGGCAGAGTAATATGAAATTAAAAAACATTTGTTTTGTACTAATGATGTTCGCGGGAACCGTATCGGCGCAGGAAGTCATAGATATCCATTCACACATCATCATTCCGGAGTACATTTCCATTTTAGAGAAACATGATGCGATGATGAGTGAAGGATTTCCATTGCCTGAATATGATTGGGACAGACACTTGAAGTGGATGGATGAGGCAGGGATACAGACTTCTGTTCTGACATTGGCGGCACCGCAGCCTTACTTTGGCGATATTGCAGAATCTGCTAAGATGATCCGTCGGATAAATGAGGAATCAGCACGATTAAAGAAAGAGCATCCCGGACGATTTATGTTTTGTGCCGCATTGCCTTTGCCTGATGTGGACGCGGCGATCGAAGAGGTCAAATATGCCTTTGATGTGCTAAAAGCGGACGGGATCAAACTGGCAACGAATGTGTACGGACAGTATCTGGGATCACCGGAACTGGATGATCTTTTTTTAGAACTTGATAAAAGACACGCTGTTGTCATTCTGCATCCGCATTGTCCTGATCCGGTGAATGCTTCCGTGATGGCGCAGACACCATTAGCCATGCAGGAATCTCTTTCGGAGACTACGCGCGCGGTTTCTAACATGATTTCGCGTAATCTGCTTGTACGTTATCCGAATATCCGTGTGGTCGTGCCACATTGCGGGGCATACCTTCCTCTTGCCATTCCCCGCATGAAGTCGCTGACTCCGGTCATGCGTGAAAAAGGTCTTGTAAGTCAGATTGATTATGATGCGAATCTTGCCGCGCTTTATTATGATCTTGCGGGTGCGCATTCACCCGAAGCTATTCGGATGCTTCTAACTATTACTACACCTGATCATTTGCTTTATGGGTCAGATTATCCTTATGCTGCCCCGCAGGTGCTGAAAGCGGGATTGGAAAGGATGAAACAGTACTTGAGCGATGAGAAAGATCTGGCGCCATTCAGAAAGATGATTTTGGAAGAAAATGCCCGTTGGCTTTTTGGGATGGCAGACAAGCCTTCTGCGGAAACAAGTGATATCAAATCGCTTGTCGTCCGCATTGCTGAGATTGAAGTTTACCCAGAATATCTGGAGGAATATCTTACCGCTGCCCGTACTGTTGGAGCGGAATCGGTGGCCAGAGAGAGCGGTGTGATATGCATCTTTCCCATGCAGAAAAAAGAAACGCCGAATCTTATCCGAATCGTAGAGATCTATCGCAGTGAGGATGCGTATAAGAAACACCTGGCTACGCCTCATTTTCGCGTCTATAAAGAGGGAACACCGCACATGATCAAGTCGCTGGAGCTTGTACCGATGCAGCCGCTCGACGTGGAAAACATGAATTTGATTTTTAAGAAAGCTGAAAAATAATAGAAAGCTGTGAAAGTTGTAAAAATAACAGTCCTGGAAGCCTCCTTGAGAAAAGATCTTGTGGAACAGTATGGTGAACCGGGACTGGGACCGTGTCCGATACTCAAAGCGGGACAAGTTTTTTATGCTACGAATACTTGTCCGAAAGGTATGTGCGATGCGGCCTGGCGAACGATCAATCAATATGTGTTTTCATTGTCCTGCGGCGTCAAGGAGTATTATGGCGGAGGCTGGATGAAGCGTCCCGGTGAAGTTATTACCTGCTGCAATGATGGTCTGCGCCCTGTTTACTTCAAACTGGAAGCGACAGATGAAGAGGCTGGTCCTTTCCTGGGCAGGGATCAGTGATATAGATTTTTTTTCGGGCAGTTTTATTTCAATTTGGAGGCTGCCGTCTCGCCGGAGCTGTTTGCAATATATGCTGAATGAGGTCAAAATAGAAGATGGTACCGCTTATCTGCCGCAGGTGCGCTTATTGATCCGGGAATATGCCCGGAGATTGAATCGGGATCTGTCATTCCAGCATCTGGAGGAAGAGTTGAAAGATGTGGCAGCCAAGTATTCCGCGCCTTGCGGTGAATTATTGGTGGCGGTGGAAAATGGAAATGTTCTTGGCATGGTGGCCTATCATCGTCACAGCGAGATCCGTTGCGAGATGAAGAGACTGTATGTCGTGCCGCAGGCCAGAGGCCGTCATATTGGGGAGTGTCTTGTGGCAATGATTTTGGAGCATGCCTGCCGCGCGGGTTATAAGGAAATGGTTCTGGATACGATCACTCCGCTCAAGGCGGCGATCCGGCTTTATCAAAAATACGGTTTCGAGGAATGCGCTCCTTATTATGAGAATCCAATGCCGGATGTGATCTATATGCGGAAGGCGTTATCTTATCCATTCACGGAGCGCAAAATTTTTTGAATGGCCAGATTGGCCAGGTTCAGACCGAAACAGCCGGTGACCATGACGCTGCTGGGCAGGGGAGCTTTGGGAGAAAGTGATGTGTCCGGTGCGGATGTGTTTTCCCTTGGAGAAGGTACGGGCGGTTCTGTGCTGTAAACGCACTCGATGGAATCCATGGGAATGTCTGACTTTTTTAGTTCCCGTCGAAGAGCGCGAGCCAAAGGACAACCCGTCACATGAGGTAGTGTAGTTGTGCGGATGAGCGTTGGATCCTGACGGCGAGCCGCACCCATGCTCGAAACCAGAGGGATCCCGCGGCGGACAGCTTCGGAAATCAAGGCTGCTTTGCCGGGAAGCAGATCTATGGCATCCAGGATGACCTCAGAGCCTGTTTCAAAGATGGGTGCGGTATGGGTATTATCCACACAGAGGTCTAAGGTCTCTACGACACAATCGGGATTGATATCCAGCACACGTTGACGTGCGATTTCCGTTTTTTTCTTTCCCAGTGTTGATTCCAGAGCAATCAGCTGACGGTTGATATTGCTGGGGCAAACGATGTCAAAATCCACTAAGCGCAAATGTCCGACCGCGCTTCGTGCCAGAGCCTCGACAGCGAAGCTGCCCACAGCGCCAACTCCCACCACAGTAACAACGGCATTCCGCAGAGTCTCCAGCCCTTGTGTGCCGACCATACGAAGCAGACGGTTAAAACGGATTTCGGGAGGAATGGTACTCATTGGGCGAGAAATGTTGAGAAATTGCTTTCCAACTGTGCTTCCAGCGCATCGGTTTCCATATCCAGCAGTTGACTGACACCGGAGAGTATCTTTCGCAGATCCGCCGGTTCGCTTTTATCTTTGCCGTCCGCGTCTTTCAGATGACCGGTGCGGTATTGCGGCGGCCCGACCAGATCGGGAGCGTCCGTTTCCAGCAGAAGACGGTTTTTCGGAACCAGCGGGAGAGCTTGACGGGCACGGATATTTTTTTCATAGAGGAGAGTCCCTGCGAAAGAAAACCAGCCGCCGTATTGGATCAGTTTAGGCAGCAGTTCCTTGCCGCCGCTGTAGGCATGAAAGAGGAGTGACGGGGGCAGATGCGGTGTTTCCTTGAGAATGCGTGTCATCCAGTCCCAGGCGCGGACGCAATGGATGACGACCGGCCTCCGCAGTTCATATCCCATCTGAAGATGCGCTCGGAAACATTCTTCCTGAAGTGATTCGTTCAGCGGTTGATGGTACAGATCCAGACCGGTCTCGCCAATGATACTGCCGGGATATTCCCGGAGGAGCTTTGGCAGCCGATCCTGCCAGCCATCCGTGGCTTCTGCGGCATACCAGGGATGGATTCCCA